>JASLVT010000035.1 GCA_030741175.1 Porticoccaceae bacterium | reverse complement strand
CGGTCATAACTTCACTGTCAGAGCGGAGATTCTAACCCCCGTAAGGAAAGACGGACTGGCATTTAATTATCGAATTTATAAGGACAAACTTAAAGCTGTCTGCCAGAAGCTGGATGAATATGTGTTGATTCCTCGAGAATCACCTTATCTCGACATTGAGGAAGAGACAGAGCAATATCGAATTCGTTTTAATAACGAAACCTTGTTTTTCCCTAAGTCGGACACCCTCTTGTTGCCAATTCGAAACTCCACCGTGGAAGAATACTCGTACTATCTTTTGAATTGTCTATTGGAATCGAGCACCGATTTGGTCGACCTAGATATCCACAAAATCACGATTGAGGTATCATCGGGGCCAGGACAGTCGGGTTCCAGCGAGTGGCTCAGTGATAAGTTTAAAAAGGGATAATACTCAATGCAAAGAGCTTTGGTTATAACCGGTGCAAGCAGAGGTATTGGCTATGCAACCGCCCGTCATTTTCTCCAGCAAGGCTATAGAGTCATCAATCTTTCACGGACGGCATCGTCGCTAGACGGTATTTCCCAGATTATCACCGACCTGTCTGACCCCAACTGGCTGTCGGCTTGTAGCGAGCAAATCTTGTCATTGACGGATGGTTGTGAAGAGATCGCCCTGATCCACTGTGCAGCCCTCCTCCACAAAGACTGTGTGAATACGGTTTCTGCGAAATCTCTACAGGACGTGATGCAGATAGGTGTCATAGCACCGGTACAACTCAATCAGCTATTGTTGCCCCAAATGAAGGCGGGGTCATCGATTATTTATGTAGGCTCTACGCTCAGTGAAAAGGCCGTACCCAACGCCTTCTCCTATGTAGTATCCAAGCATGGCGTGATCGGGGCAATGCGCTCTACCTGCCAAGATTTGGCGGGTACGGGTGTGCACACAGCCTGTGTATGTCCGGGTTTTACCGATACGGAAATGCTCCGCATCCATGTGGGTGAAAGCGAGGAAGTGCTCTCCGCGATAGCCGAAGGGGTTACTTTTAAGCGTCTCGCTGACCCGGAAGAGATAGCGAGTACCATTTATTTCTGCGTCGCCAATCCGGTGATAAATGGGGCTATCATTCACGCCAACCTCGGGCAGATCGAGTCCTAGCGAGTAGATCAGTCCATCTCCTTCTATGGCATATAGCCCACGGCTTTTTCAGGTTAGCATTTTGTTTTTATGGCTGGCCTAAGCGCAAATTTCTTCGCAGGGATAGTTATCTCAGCCTATTTGGTCAAAAACCTCATTGTTTATGTTGCGTTACCTCTAGTGGCCTCTTAGACTTGCTGAGAATCTCCGTAACACAGACTATTATGTTGCCTGAAAGCGCCGCTAAAAATTCTATTGGTCTCGTAAAACCCCAATCTGCTGATATTACACAGCCGCTTAAACTCGCCTGCGGTGTCGTATTGCCGAGCCACCAATTGATCTTCGAAACCTATGGTGAACTCAACGCTGAGCGCAGCAACGCTATATTGATATGCCATGCACTGAGCGGTGACCATCATGCGGCTGGATTTCACGCAGGGGACGACAAACCTGGTTGGTGGGACCATTACATTGGCCCAGGAAAACCCATAGACAGTGATAAGTTTTTTATTGTCAGCGTCAATAATATCGGCAGCTGCTTTGGCAGTACTGGCCCCACTAGCACCAACCCTGAAACAGGCGAGATTTGGGGTGCTGATTTTCCTTCACTGCGCGCGCGAGATTGGGTGGAGTCACAGCGATTGCTAATGGAGCATCTCCAGATCCCTTACTGGGCGGCAGTGATTGGCGCTAGCCTCGGCGGTATGCAGGCGATGCGCTGGTCCCTTGAACATCCCGACTTGGTACGTCACGCCGTGGTGATTGCCTCCTCCATGAAGCTGACAGCGCAAAATATCGCCTTTAATGAAATTGCACGTCGAGCAATTAAGTCAGATCCAGACTTTTGCGATGGCAATTATCTTCAGCAAAATAAAGTGCCCTCACGCGGCTTAGCTCTTGCGCGTATGATCGGCCATGTGACCTATCTGTCGGATGAGTTAATGGGGCAAAAGTTTGGCCGTCAACTGCGCATCGGTGATCTGATTGAAAGAAATACTGATCCAATAGAATTTCAGGTGGAGAGCTATCTCAACTATCAGGGTGACAAGTTCTCAAATAGTTTTGATGCCAATTCTTATATTTTGATTACTAAAATGCTCGATTATTTCGATCTGTCGCGAGAGTATAACAACGATCCTGTCGCTGCCTTTGGCCACGCCAGTTGCGATTTTCTCGTTATCTCTTTCAGCAGTGATTGGCGTTTTGCTCCCGAACGATCACGGGAAATCACTGATGCACTGGTGGCTGCCAATAAAGCTGTGTCCTATGCCGAAATAGAATCAGACAAAGGCCATGATGCGTTTCTACTCCCCAATGATCGCTATGAAAGCGTGCTCGGTAATTATCTATCCCGTGTGGCTGGACAACTGCAGGATGCCCAATAATGAATCCGGACTATAGTTTTATCAGCGACTGGATTGAATCCAACTCAAAAGTATTGGATCTCGGCTGTGGCGAGGGCGATCTGCTGTCGCAGCTTAAGCAGAAACATAATGTTCTCGGCTATGGCCTTGAGATTGACCCCCAATCTATCGCCCAGTGTGTCGCTAAAGGCGTCAATGTTATTGAGCAGGATCTCAACAAAGGCCTGACTAATTTTGCCGATAATAGTTTCGATACCGTGGTTATGACACAGGCTCTTCAGGCAATGCGCTACCCTCATTTAGTCTTAGATGAAATGCTGCGCATTGGCCGCGAATGTATCGTTACATTTCCCAACTTTGGTTATTGGGGCACCAGAGCCTATCTAAATTTTCGCGGTCGTATGCCCGTGACTAAGCAGCTTGCCTACCAATGGTACGATACGCCTAATATCCACTTTTTCACCTATGCGGATTTTGAGGCCCTGTGTCTAGAACGCGAAATTACTGTATTGCACCGAAGATGCATGGCCGACAGGTTCCCTGATAAGCTGCTAAAAAATCTGTGGCCAAATTTATTCACCCAAACAGCGGTCTACCATTTGAGTCGATAATGACGTCAACAATAACCATCTAAGGTACTAGTCGATGAGATCATTACTATTTTGCATTTGCCTGACGATAGCAGGGCTTGGGCATGGGATTGAACAAAAACTCTATAAACAGCATGGAGACTATAAGATTTTTTACAGTGCCTTTGGTACTGCTTTTATTGCCCCAGATATTGCCGTCGCCAACAACATCGTGCGCGGTAAAGATAAGGGGTTAGTTAATATCGCTGTAGTACAAGAGTTGGGTACCGGCTTGCCTGCTCAGATAACTGGGCGGGTGTCGAATATCTTGCAACAGACACAGAATCTGGAATTTGTTGCCGTACGTGAACAAAACACCATTTATTATCTGGCCCCGTTTGAGTTTGATAACGAGGATTTTTTGACCTTTAAAATTCGTGTGTTGCCACAATCCTCTGGTCCAACCACTGTTTATCCCTATGATTTTAAATTTCAAAAGAAAATGTATATCGATTAGGCTCACAGCAACTATCTAACAGATCACTGAGAACAGATCATTGACTAGCAAAATTGTATTAGCCAGCGCCAATGCCGGTAAAATTAAAGAGCTTCAGCAAATGCTCGACTCTCTGGGTATCGAGGTGATACCCCAGTCAGCACTCGATGTACCTGATATTGAAGAGACCGGTCTGAGCTTTGTTGAGAACAGCCTGCTTAAGGCACGCAATGCCGCAGCCCTAACAAACCTCCCTGCCATTGCCGATGATAGTGGTTTAGAGGTGGATTATTTGCGCGGTGCACCAGGGATTTATTCTGCACGATTTTCCGGAGAGCATGCCACGGATGCCAGTAACCGTGAGAAACTTTTACAACTTATGGCTGATGTACCTCCAGATCAGCGCACTGCGCGCTATCAAACAATCATTGTTTACATGCGCCACGCCACTGACCCTACACCAATTATTTGTCAGGGTACTTGGGAAGGCACAATCGCTACCGATGAAAAAGGCGACGGCGGATTTGGCTACGACTCGATCTTCCAGGTTACCGAAACCGATTGCCGAGCAGCAGAATTGGATAAGGACAGTAAAAATCGTTTGAGTCACCGAGGCAAAGCTATGGGCAGTTTGCTAACAAAGCTTCAACTTAAATAAGCTATGCTCAGCCTGCCGCCATTATCACTGTATGTGCATATTCCCTGGTGCCTAAAAAAATGCCCTTACTGTGATTTTAATTCCCATCAGGCCGCCACTACTATTCCGGAACAAGACTACGTTGACACCCTGATCAATGATCTAAAAGCCGACCTACCATGGGTGCAAGGGCGCAAACTGGAATCAATTTTTTTTGGTGGTGGTACGCCAAGTCTATTCTCGGGCACGGCGATAGGGACAATTTTAAATACGGCAGAACAGCTTATCGGTTTTGACCCAGCTATTGAAATTACGCTAGAGGCTAATCCTGGCACTGTAGAACAAAATAAATTTGCCGATTTTCATAGCGCTGGAGTAAACCGGTTATCAATCGGTGTCCAGAGTTTTAATGATCAACAGTTACAACGACTAGGTCGAATTCATGATGGCACGGAAGCGCTTAAAGCAATTGATACAGCCCGTGCGGTGGGCTTTAATAACTTCAATATAGATCTTATGCACGGTTTGCCAGCACAGACCATGGCACAAGCGCAGGCCGATATCGAATTAGCGGTCCAGAGTGGAGCGCAGCATATCTCGTGGTACCAACTCACTATCGAACCCAATACGGAATTTTATTCCCGCCCACCATCACTGCCAAGCGATGAGCGTCTTGCGGATATTCAGCAAGTCGGTAATCAAACGCTTCAGCAGGCAGGCTTCCATCAATATGAAGTTTCTGCATTTGCGGTGGATGGACAGAGATCAAAGCACAATATGAATTATTGGCAGTTCGGTGACTATCTGGGTATTGGTGCCGGTGCTCACGGCAAGGTTACGCTACCTGAACGCAATCAGGTGTTGCGCACCAACAAGACTCGTCAACCCAACGATTATTTATCTCGCAACGATTCGCTAGTGGCCCAACAGCAAACCATAGACAATGATCAAATGGCCATTGAATTTATGATGAATGGGTTGCGCTTGCGCGATGGCATACCAATGGCCTACTTTCCCAAGCGCACTGGATTGCCAATGACAAAAGTACAAACTCAAGTTGAAGAGCTACAGCGCGATGGTCTAATGGCGATCGATGAGCACAGATATCGCGCCACCGAGTTAGGCTATCAGTTTTTAAACACGCTGCTACAGAGATTTTAATATCCGTAACTGCGATGCTTCAGAGACGTATGCTAATTTGTTAAACTGCCGCCCACTAGCTCAATAGCAAGACGATTAAACGCCATGACTGCGCCCGCTCAGCCAACCAGTACTAGTACGACGGACAATGCCAAATTACTGCGCTTGGCAACCTATGCCTCCATCTCTGTAGCAACGGTTTTGATTGTAGCTAAACTGATCGCTTGGGGCTTGTCTGACTCTGTTAGTCTGTTGGCCACATTAATCGATTCCGTGCTGGATGCTCTGGCATCGCTAATCAATCTTATTGCCGTTCGTCATGCCCTAACACCAGCGGACAAGGAACATCGCTTTGGCCACGGTAAAGCTGAGGCACTAGCGGGACTGAGTCAAGCCATGTTTATTGCCGGTTCAGCTGGATTCCTTCTTCTTGAGGCTGGCCGCAGGCTGATCAATCCTGTCGCCATTGAAGCCACAGGTATTGGTATCGCCGTCATGTTATTTTCTATTGTCGCGACATTATTACTGTTGGGATTTCAACAGCATGTTATCCGCAAAACCAACTCAACTGCGATAAAAGCCGATGCCCTTCACTACCGCACCGACCTGCTGGTGAATGGCAGTGTCATCCTCGCGCTCTGGCTGTCAGTGCAAGGCTGGGCAGGCTTTGACCCATTGTTTGGTTGTGCAATTGCTATCTATATTCTCCACAGCGCCTGGGACATTATTTCAGTGTCCTATGATCATTTGATGGATCGTGAACTACCGGATGAGCAGCGGGAAAAAATAACCGAGATTGTATTGCAGCACGACAAAGCAAATGGCATGCATGACTTGCGCACCAGACATTCTGGCACCATGACATTTATTCAACTTCATCTAGAAATAGATG
Organism: Porticoccaceae bacterium; assembly: GCA_030741175.1. Taxonomy (GTDB): domain Bacteria; phylum Pseudomonadota; class Gammaproteobacteria; order Pseudomonadales; family Porticoccaceae; genus HTCC2207. The sequence continues at coordinate 3,342 of JASLVT010000035.1, read as the reverse complement.
ACAACCTGTCACTGCTTGAAGCACATAAAATTTCAGATGAGGTTGAATTAAGCCTGCAAAACGCCTTTCCCGACTCGGAAATTATTATTCATATTGACCCCCAGTCTGTAGTTGGTCATGAAGCGGTGGCAGATTTTAACTAGGCCTGCGATCAACCCCTTAATTTCCAACGGTAATATTTGGCAGCCCAACGCAGTAGTAGCCCAGGAACATGTTTGCGCTTCCATTCACCGGCAACATATTTATTGGCTTCACTCAGGGTTGGGTAACTGTGAATAGTACCCAAAAGCTTATTGAGCCCAAGGCCGTGCTTCATGGCAGTGACAAACTCCGTGATCAACTCTCCCGCCTGTGCTCCCAAAATCGTCGCACCCAGAATACGGTCAGTGCCAGGGGCAGTGATGACCTTAACTATGCCCTTAGCATCGCCATCAGTAATCGCACGATCCAAGTCTGATAAGTCATATTCTGTCACCTCAATCTCTATACCCTGCCCTTTAGCATCGAGCTCATTGATACCAACCCGCGCTAATGGCGGATCGGTAAAAATCACCTGTGGCATAACACGGTAATCTGCAGGGAATTTTTTAAACTGACCCACTAGTGCATTGACTGAAGCTGTCCAAGCTTGATGACCCGCGGCATGTGTAAGCTGGTAAGGCCCTGCCACATCTCCACAAGCAAAGATGGTGGGACAACTCGTCTGCAAATATTTATCGACTTTAACCGTGCCATCATCATTGAGTAGCACCCCCAGTTCTTCCAAACCGAAACCGGCAGTATTAGCTGTACGCCCCACAGCAAACAGAACACGATCAAAGCCAAGGGTAAGTTGCTCCGAACCGCCGCTTGTGAGCTGTGCGCTATGTTGATTATCATCAGTATCAAAGGCACTGACTGTGTAGCCTGTAAGTAAACGCATGCCCTCGCCGAGTAATTGCTCTCCAACACGCTGAGCAATATCCGTATCCTCCTTCGGCAGAATTCGCGGTAACGACTCGACCAGCGTCACTTTTGACCCGAGGCGCTGAAATGCCTGACCCAGCTCACAACCAATAGCACCTCCGCCCACAATTAGCAGTCGTTCTGGTAATGCTTGTAGCGACCACAGATTTTCAGAGGTCAATGGATTGACCATTCCAATGCCAGGTATCGTTGGCACTATTGGACTAGCACCCGTGGCCAAGATGATTTTTTCAGCCACTATCTCGCGGCCATCAATATCCACTTGCCAAGGGCTTTTCAATCTCGCATTGCCCTGAACACAGTCCAGACCTAGCTGAGTGAAACGTTCGACCGAATCGTGAGGCTCAATGGTCTTGATAACATCTCTAACTCGATCCATCACGCGAGTAAAATCCACTGAGGGTTTAGCAACATTGATACCAAATTCGCTTGCGCGCTCAACTTCCCTAACAGATTTCGCCGCTCTTATCAGTGCCTTGCTGGGCACACAACCTGTATTGAGACAATCACCACCCATTGCAGTCTTTTCAATTAATACCACCTTTGCGTTGACGGTTGCAGCTATGTAAGCACTCACTAACCCTGCGCTTCCTGCACCTATAACGACTAAGTTTGCATCAAATCGTTTAGGTCGCTGATATCGACGTAAGCCTCTGTGCTGTTGCATCCCAGCTAGGAATTGACGAGCAGCAAATGGGAACAGCCCCAACAGGACAAAAGAGAAAATCAAGCCAGGGGTGAAGACTCCCTCTACTGAAAACGTTTCCACAGCGCCGATGCTAGACCCTGCGTTAACAAACACTGCAGTACCTGCCAACATACCTATCTGGCTTACCCAATAAAATGTTGTTGTCTTTATCGGCACCAAACCCATAACTAGATTAATGATCCAGAATGGAAATAGCGGGATAAGTCGCAGGCTAAAGAGGTAAAAAGCACCATCATCAGCTATCCCTCTATTAATCACATTTAGGTAGCGAGAGAACTTAGCCTGAACCCAATCGCGCAATAGGTACCTCGACAACAAGAAAGCGATAGTGGCACCTATGGCACTGGCAAAAGATACCAGCAACAGGGCAATCCAAAAATCAAAAATGATGCCGCCGATCATCGTCAGCAACGCTGCTCCCGGCAACGATAATCCAGCAACTAATATATACAGAAAAAAATAGGTTAAGGCCGTTGCCAACGGTTGCTCATTATAAATACTCTGAAAGAAGTCTAGGGATAGATAGCGCTGAACATCCAACAGTGCATAGGCAATCAACACAACCAACAACAGTAAGACAACAACAAACTTTCGAGCAGGCATAGTGCCCCCTATTGGTATACAAGACAGTCGGATATCCGGCAATCGACTGGTACCATAGTGTAAATCTTTTAGCCTCATAGAGCATATCGTTTGTTTGGCTTGCAAACCTAATGCTATGATGCGCAACTTGTTAAATCACGATATTAACCTTTTCACTGGAGACTTTTTGTAATGAGCGACAATATTGTTCATGTTACTGACGCTAGCTTTGAATCTGATGTTTTACAGTCTGATATCCCCGCTCTGGTGGATTTTTGGGCGGAATGGTGTGGACCCTGTAAAATGATTGCGCCCATTCTCAATGAAGTCGCCGATGAGTACGCCGGCAAGATCAAAATTTGCAAAGTAGACGTCGATAGCAACCCAGAGGCCGCGGCAAAATTTAATGTGCGTGGCATTCCAACCCTACTGGTCTTTAAAAGTGGCGCAGTAGAAGCGACAAAAGTAGGGGCTCTCTCTAAAGCACAGTTAACTGAATTTGTGGATGCTTTGATCTAATAATGGTTGTGGCTCCACTTCGGAGCCACAAAAATTTTCTTGCGCTTTGTAAAACCAACGCTATACTTCAAGTCATAAATTCCTATTTCGCCTGTTCTGACGCTCCTTATACCGTCTTTTGCGCCACTAGCAGCAACAAACTATCCGATCAAAATTTAGACATTAAAGTCAAAATCTCTCTTTCAATACAACAGCAATGTAAGACCACTCTATGAACCTATCTGAACTAAAACAAAAACCAATCGACGAATTGTTGGAAATGACTGCCGCGGCCGGTCTCGATAACCTGGCGCGCTCCCGTAAACAAGATATTATCTTTGCTCTACTGAAAAAACACGCCAAGAGTGGTGAGGATATTTATGGCGACGGGGTATTAGAAATATTACCTGACGGCTTTGGTTTTCTTCGCTCTGCCGGTGCCTCCTATTTGGCTGGTGCGGATGATATTTATGTCTCTCCCAGTCAGATCAGACGCTTTAACTTACGTACTGGTGATGGGATTGCAGGAAAAATTCGCCCACCTAAAGATGGTGAGCGCTACTTCGCCATGCTCAAGGTCGATGAGA
>JASLVT010000034.1 GCA_030741175.1 Porticoccaceae bacterium | reverse complement strand
GTATTGACTGACCACCGTCAAAGCGCCGGTCAGCACCAGGCTAAGAATGGTCAACGCAACAGCAACCTCGATTAAGGTAAATCCACCCATCTGTGATAACTTTTTCATGGTCTGCTGGACTCCAGCGATAAGGGCACCGTCATTTGCGATTCATCTGTCCAGCGATAAATAAATTTTTTCTCCATAGCGGCGAAACTCAGCACTATCTCACCGGATGGCTCTATATAACCATCAGGCAAAAAGGCAATCTCCGGTATCAGCAGATCGTCCTCGTTCTCGTCCTCAGCGGCAATATCCATCGGACCTATATCCGTTTGCTGTGGCAATAGCTGCTCATCATCAACAGAGTCCACGAGCCAGTTCAGGGTCGCATCATCACTCAGAGTGAAGGGCGCTGGCATGGTCACCGCGACCCAGCGGTTACGATAATAAATCACCGCACGCAACTGCGTACCTGCATCCCCAGCTTCACCCACCACACCGTAGGCGGCGCCCTGCAGCGCTGAATTTTCGCCCAATTGCTGCAACCAGATCAGCAGCCGATCAGCCTCGGCAACATAGCGTCGATCGAAAGCCTGATTGATTGCCAAAATGCTCATGGCCGAGAGTGCGGCAACGATCATCACCGCCACAAGCATTTCGATCAGGGTAAATCCGCGCTGATATTGTCGAGCAATCATCAATGGCATCTACCGCTGCAAGATCAGGCTCACTGGATATTCCAGTTGCCCAAATCCTGATTTGATCCTTCGCCTCCAGTCTGGCCATCGGCACCGAGGCTGTAGACCTCAATCTCTTTACCATGAGTCCCGGGATTTTGATATTGATAGGGCTCCCCCCAGGGGTCCTTGGGCAATGTCTCTAAATAGGGTCCATTCCATTTAGATTCAGCACCAGCTGGCGCCGTGACCAAAGCCTCTAAACCCTGAGCCTGTGTGGGGTACCGATAATTATCCAGGCGGTAAAATTTTAGCGCACCGACGACCGTTCTAATGTCTTGGGCAACTCTGGTTTCCTCCGCCTGCTGAACTTTCTTAAACAATGTTGGCCCTATCATCGCCCCCAGTAGAGCGATTACCACCACTACTACCATCATTTCAATCAGCGTAAAGCCGGACTGCTTATGTTGCTTATTCATTTTTTGCACCTAATTTGCACCTAACAAGTTATTGGGTCTACATCAGTTCAACGAACAATATGTGAAAATCACACCATATTGTTCATATCCATAATAGGGAGCATGACTGCCGCTACCACTGACAGAATAATCATGCCCATAAATATTATAAGAATAGGATTTATTAACTTAAGAAATACCTCAATCGCATTAGCCAACCGCAATGAGTAATAGTCAGCCACTCGAATCAGCATCTTGTCCAGTTCACTGGAGGCCTCACCACTGCCCACCATATGAATTAAAAAGCCACTGCCGATGCTGTTGTCCTCCAGAGCCTTCTGCAAACTGCTACCGCGCCGCATGGCCTCAGTGACCTGTTCCATCTTGTCGCGCAGATAGAGATTACTGACCACGGCAGAGGATATTTTTAGCGCCGCGAGGGCCGGTACACCATTGTTTAGGAGCACGCCCAAACTGCGGGACCAATCGGCGATATTAGCCATTAATGTCCATCGCCCTAGGCCTGGCAGCTGTAAAATAACCCCATGCCAGCGAGTTTTGCGCACTGGATCTCGCATCAACCGCATCATCAACAGAGCCACCGCGATCAACACAAGCAATAGGTAAATACCATAGTGCTGAGTAAAGTCGCTGAGACCAATCACAATGCGAGTGATCAATGGCAGTTCCCGGTTGGAACTGACAAAGATCGCGGTGATTTTAGGCACGACCCAGACCATCATTATTGCCACCACAATAATCGAGGTACTGATCAATGTGGCCGGATAAATCAGTGCTCTGGTCACGGTTTTGCGATTTTCTGCGCTAGTCTCAAGATCCTCTGCGAGGCGCATCAGCACACGATCTAAATGACCGGCCTCCTCGCCAACGCCAACACCAGCGATCACTGCCTCTGGAATTTTATAGGGAGAACGTCGCAACGCCTCGGAGAAACTGCGACCCTCAACGATCTCTGTGCGCCAACTCTCTACCATTCGACGCTGTTTATCGGTCTCAGCCTGTTCGATCGTCATGCGCAAAGCGTCTTCAAGAGGCAAGCCCGATTGAATCAGAATAGCCTGCTGTTGCAGCAATAGTGATAAATCAAAGTTATTTACTCTCGCTTCTCTGCCGCGGCGCGTCCCGCTTTTTGTGGTTTTCTGCCCGACTTCTGACAACGAGGCCGGCAATAGATTCTTCTCTTTGAGCAGACGCCGTGCATGACGCTCAGAATCAGCGGAAATCAGCCCATCGACCAGCTTCCCGGCATCGTTATAGGCTGAATAATCAAAGGCAGGCATGATGATTAAACGCTGGTTACGCGAAGAACTTCTTCAACGGTAGTTATGCCCTGACGCACCAACTCAAAGCCGGCTTCACGAATACTGGGAACTCGCTGGCGAATCGACTCTTCCAATTCAATTTCTCCAGTATCTTCATGGATCAGCGCCTGTAACTTCGCGTCCACTGTGACCAATTCGAATAGGGCCTGACGCCCAGAGAACCCTGAGTTATTGCAATGACTGCAGCCTTTGGCCTGATAGATCTTAGCACCCGGCTGCAATGACAATAGTTCGCGATTAAATTCATCCGCCTCGGTTTCGTAGCGGCAGTGCGTACAGAGTTTGCGCATGAGACGTTGGGAAATAATGCCGCGCACTGTCGAGGCCAGCAAAAAGCTGTCCACACCGAGATCCTGAAGGCGAGTAATAGCACCGGCGGCGGTATTAGTGTGCAGAGTGGACAGCACCAAGTGACCGGTCAAGCTGGCCTGAGTGGCGATCTCAGCAGTTTCACCATCGCGGATCTCACCGATCAAAATAACATCTGGATCTTGCCGCAAGATAGCTCTCAGACCGCGGGCAAACGTCATTCCTGCGCGCAGATTAATCTGCGTTTGGCTGATGCCGGGCAAATCATACTCCACCGGATCTTCAACCGTCATGATATTCCGTTGTTGGCGATCCATCTGTTGCAGAGCGGCATACAGCGTCGTGGTCTTTCCCGATCCGGTTGGGCCCGTTACCAAAATAATGCCATGCGGCCGTGACACCAACTCATCGAGTTCGCGCCTAGTTGTTGCTGGCATGCCTAAATCATCGGTTTGTAATTTTCCTGCATCCTTGTCCAGCAGACGCATCACCACCCTCTCTCCATGGCTGGAGGGCATGGTAGAAATACGCAAATCAATGCTGCGCCCACCGAGGCGCACCGTCATACGCCCATCTTGCGGCAGACGGCGTTCAGCAATATCCAGTTTGGACATCACCTTAATACGCGAAATTAACAATGGAGCAATCTGAATTGAGGGACTGAGTACGGTTCTCAACACACCGTCGAGACGAAAACGGACTAGCGCTTGTTTTTCATAGGGCTCAATATGGATATCCGATGCATTTTCCTTCAGCGACTCAGCCAGAATAGCATTGAGCAACCGCACGATGGGAGCGTCATTCTCCGTATCCAGCAGATCTCCAGCCTCTTCGATTTCTGCCGCCGCAGACTCCAAATCGACAAAGTCCTTGATGTCTTCCATGACCGCCTCTGAAGAACCCTGTCGGCCACTGTAGACCTGACTGAGCATGGCATCGAAATCTTCATCAGCAACCCGACTAACGGTTAGCTTGGTGCCCGCCGCGCGGCTGACCTCTGCAATGGCCCAGTCCGGCGCATCGGGCGCCAGCATCAAATTTGCTTGGTCACCCTGCAACAGTACCCGATTAACTCGAGCAAACTCATAGGGGAGTAATTCCAATGTTGACTGCGACATTTTCTGCCTTTGTTGCCTCTTTCTTGAGGTCCTTAGATTAGTTTGACCAATAACCTAAAATATCCATACGGAGACTGTACCATAATCGCGGTTTAGTCGAGCACTTTTAGATCGCCACAAAACTGTAACCAAAGATCCTTTCTGCACGCTTATTTTAGACTGGCGGATTATCAGCAGTAGAAAACTAATCGCTACTGGGCTTAACATTGGCCATATTGGAATAAGGGAAAGCACTGATATTACCACCGCTTGGCGCCTCGGTAATCTTGCAGGCACCCTCTTTCTCGACTTCATCGATACGCACAATGGACTGCATAGGAATAAAGCTACGCTTAATACTGGCAAACTCATTCTTGAGCTTCTCTTCGGCGGGATCCACTATCATCTGCGAACGCTCACCAAAAATAAACTCTTCTACCTCAAGGAACCCCCACAGATCGCTCTGAAATACATGCCGAGCATAAATTTCATAGACTTGTCCCTTATTGAAAAATGTAACGCGGTATATAGGTTCGTTTGCCATGGATAATATTCACACTCAAGCGATTAATTTTGGGGCGCGATAATATCACAATCATGCTTGAGTTCGAGGCTTTAATGTTGCGAATTGGCCACGCACAGCTATAATTCCGACCCTGTTGATTTACGGGAAGAATAAACCCTCAGATGACCGCAAAAACCGCCAAAAAGCTTCATATCGTGACCCATGGCTGCCAGATGAATGAGTATGACTCCGCGCGCATGCAGGATTTGCTCGGCGATAGCCACGCCATGGTACCGACCGATAATGCTGCGGATGCGGATGTTATTCTTCTCAACACCTGCTCAATTCGTGAAAAAGCTCAGGAAAAGGTATTTCATCAGTTGGGCCGCTGGAAACACCTCAAGGAGGCCAATCCAGAGCTGGTGATTGGTGTGGGCGGCTGTGTCGCCAGTCAGGAGGGGGATGCCATTGCCAAGCGTGCGCCGTTTGTCGATGTTATATTTGGCCCACAGACCTTGCATCGTCTACCGGAGATGATGGAAAGCCGTAAAGCTGATGGTACCGTCGTGGTGGATATCAGTTTCCCTGAAATTGAAAAGTTTGATCGCCTTCCCACACCGGAAGCAGATGGCGTCAGCGCCTTTGTATCCATTATGGAGGGCTGTTCCAAGTACTGTACGTTCTGTGTGGTGCCCTACACCAGAGGCGAGGAAGTAAGTCGGCCTATGGCCGATGTGCTGGCTGAAATTGCTGAACTGGCCAATCAAGGGGTCCGCGAGGTCAACTTGCTCGGTCAAAATGTCAATGCCTACCGAGGTGAAATGCCCGATGGCTCTATTTGCGATTTTGCCGAGCTGATCCCCTATGTGGCCGACATTGAAGGTATTGACCGCATCAGATACACCACCAGTCATCCAGTGGAATTCTCAGATGCGCTGATCAACGTTTATGCTGAAGTTCCGGAGTTGGTCAGTCACCTACATCTACCCGTGCAGAGTGGCTCCGACCGTATCCTGATGGCAATGAAACGTGGGCATACTGCCATTGAATACAAGTCAAAAATACGCCGCCTACGCACTCTGCGGCCAGATATTAGTATCTCATCGGACTTTATTGTCGGATTCCCTGGTGAAACCGAAGATGATTTCGCCGCGACCATGAAATTAATCGAAGATATTGGTTTCGACACCTCATTCAGTTTCATCTACAGCGCCCGCCCCGGCACGCCTGCGGCAGATTTAGCTGACAATACTGATGAGGAGACTAAAAAGCGCCGATTAAAGATTCTTCAGGATCGTATCAGTCAGTATGCCAATGGCATCAGCCGCCGCATGGTGGGCACCAGAGCAACATTGCTAGTCACCGGCATTAGCAAAAAAGATCCAGGACAACTGCAAGGGCGTACCGAAAACAACCGTGTGGTCAACTTTCGCTGTGAGGATCACAGCCTGATTGGCCAGTTCGCGGACGTGGACATAACCGAGGCTTTGCCCAATAGCCTTCGTGGCGACTTGGTGACAAGCTAAAAACCCTGAGAAGTGTCACTGATTTTTAATCTATTAATGCAATAAAAAGAGTTTACGCTGTTCTGCCGTTCGCGCTATGCTAACGGCTCGACATAGTTGGGAAGGCTTAAAAACACCTATTGAAACGATTGGATACTCAACCATCAGCCGACAGCATCACTCTCGAGCCCAATGACGCTCGCCGTCTCGCTTCACTCTGCGGTCAATTTGACGAAAATCTGCGTCTTATAGAACAGCGGTTAAACGTTGAAATTCGCTCGCGTGGTAATTTCTTTGCAGTGTACGGTGATACTGACAGTGCGCAGCGTGCCGTCGACATTATTTATAACCTTTATCAGGAGACAGCGCATTTTTCGGAGCTGACTGCTGAAGAAGTTCATCTTCATCTTCGCCATAGCAACAGAGAGACGCCTATGACACCATCTGCCAGTAATCTGCAATCTGCCAGTAATATCGACAATTTTTCGGTTATCCGGACAAAAAAAGGCAATATAAAGCCACGGGGGCTGAATCAGCAGCGCTATGTACGCTCTATTCAAACCCATGATATTAACTTTGGTATCGGCCCTGCAGGTACCGGCAAGACTTATCTGGCCGTGGCCTGCGCAGTCGAGGCGTTATTGCGCGATGAAGTTGAGCGCATTCTTTTGGTTAGACCTGCGGTAGAAGCTGGAGAGAGACTAGGTTTTCTGCCCGGTGATCTAGCACAGAAAGTGGATCCCTACCTGCGACCACTCTACGACGCACTGCATGAAATGCTGGGCTTCGACAATGTTGCCAAACTTCAAGAACGCAATGTCATCGAGATAGCTCCTCTCGCCTATATGCGGGGCCGCACGTTAAATGGCGCCTACATTATCCTCGATGAGAGCCAAAATACCACCCGTGAGCAGATGAAGATGTTCCTGACTCGAATTGGCTTTGGCTCAACCGCCGTAATCACGGGCGATATGTCACAAATTGACCTGCCACGAGGGGTTAGCTCGGGGTTAGTGCATGCCTGTGAAGTATTGAAAAATGTGGATGAAATTAGCTTTACCCATTTCGAGTCACAAGATGTGGTGCGTCACCCTATTGTGCAGAGTATTGTTGACGCTTACGCTGCCTTTGAGAAGCAACCCGGCCAGTAAATAATGAATATTTGCGTTGACACCCAGATGGCCTGTGCCTCTGAAGAAGTTCCGGACGAGGACAGTATCCGGTACTGGGCTAGCGCGGCATTGCGCGACGAATTGGCATCAGTGGAACTCAGCCTGCGAATTGTCGATGAGCAAGAAAGTGCAGCGCTCAATCAACAGTATCGTGGCAAACTCGGCGCTACCAATGTCCTGTCATTTCCCTTCGACGCAGTGACACCAGAACCCCTGCCGATACTCGGCGACATCGTTATCTGCGCTCCGGTAGTCAATCGCGAAGCCATTGAGCAAGATAAATCGGCAGAGGCGCATTGGGCGCATATGTGCGTGCATGGAGTCCTGCACCTACTTGGCTATGATCATGTTGGTGATCATGATGCTGAAGTAATGGAAGCCTTGGAAATTAGCATTTTGCAAGAACTTGGCTTCTCCTCCCCCTACGCCGACGAATTGTCCAAAGCAACCTCCTAGGAGCTGATTAAAATAATCATGAACGACGAAATATCAAGTGGCAGCACGGATAAGTCCTTACTGAAGAAAATCAGCAAGGTCTTCTCGCCCAACCCTAGCAGCAGTGATGAAGTGGCCGATATGTTGCGCAGTGCGGAGAACGAGTCGATTATTGATGCCAGTGCGCTACAGATTATGGAAGGGGCGCTAAAAGTTTCCGATCTTCAATCCCGCGAAATTATGATTCCGCGCTCACAAATGAAGGTGATTGAGGAAGACTTTAGCCTTGAGCAGGTACTCGAGATGGTGATCCAGTCTCAGCACTCGCGCTTTCCTGTAGTGGGTGAGTCTGCAGATGATGTGTTGGGTATCCTGCTAGCAAAAGAATTGTTACCACTAGTGCTATCAGGCAAAGAGTCCTTTGATCTTAAAAGCCTATTGCGCCCAGCAACCATTATTCCGGAAAGTAAGCGACTCAATATTCTGCTACAAGAGTTCCGCGAGCATCGCTACCATATGGCCATTGTGGTGGATGAATATGGCGGCGTATCTGGATTGCTGACCATTGAGGATGTGCTCGAAGAAATTGTCGGTGAAATAGAAGATGAAACTGATGAGGAAGAAGCGGAGCAAATCAGTCAAATCGGCGACAATCTATATAGAATCGAGGCCATTACTGAGATAGATGACTTTAACGAATATTTTGATATCGGCTTCTCTGATGATGAGTTTGATACTGTGGGTGGCTTGGTAGTACACAAGTTCGGCCGTCTGCCCGATATTGGTGAGAGTGTCAGCATTGAAAACTTCGATTTTAAAGTGGTCGACGGCGATAGTCGCAAGATCAACTTACTTGAAGTGACAAAGAACGCACAATGATGCACCACAAAAATGGCTAGCAATCGCGCACTCACCTCTCTCGCGTTATTGGCTGCCGGTGCGCTCCTACCTCTGGCCCTAGCACCCTTTTCTCTGTGGCCCTTAGCTATTATCAGTACTGTTGGGTTATTCTGGCTATTGGAAAATAATAGCCCCAAGCAATCCTTTATCAATGCCACGATATTTGGCTTCGGCCTGTTTTTTGCCGGTGTTAGCTGGGTCTATATCAGTATGCATGACCACGGTGATGTTGCCGCACCCGCTGCTCTACTTGGAACGATACTGTTTTGCCTGTTTTTGGCAGTCCTTTTTGCCATCCCCTTTATCCTCAACGCCTATATGCCGCAGACGCCAGTTGCACTAGGTATTGGGCTACCGGCCATTTGGGTGTTAAGCGAATGGTTCCGCGGCTGGGTTTTTACCGGTTTTCCTTGGCTGTACGCTGGCTATGCCCACACAGATACTTGGCTCAACGGTTGGGCGCCGATTGGCGGTGTGCTGTGGCTGAGTTATATCAATGCGTTGGCTGCTATGGCGATAACGCTGCTCATGCGCAATCCCTATCGTCGCGCATCACCGATGATACTACTGACCATTGTGCTGTGGGTCATGGGTTACGGACTACAAAAGCTCGATTGGACTCAACCCTCTGGTACTGAACTAAGTGTCGTACTGGTGCAGCCCAATATAACCCAAGAGGATAAATGGTCGCCCAGTGAGCGGGATAATATCCTTCAGCGCTTAGCCGAACAGACCGATGCCCATTGGGGTGCGGATATTATCCTGTGGCCGGAGGGAGCTATTCCCGCCTTGCCAAGACAGGTCATGGACTTTTTGTTTGAAATAGATAATCGCGCAAAAGTGAACCAAACTTCATTGCTGATCGGTATACCCACTGAAGACTGGCGGAGTCGCCGCTACTTCAACTCGATGTTGGCATTGGGAGATGCCAGAGGACAGTACGACAAAACACGATTAGTACCGTTCGGGGAATATGTTCCCTTTGAAAATGTACTAAGAGGGTTACATAATTTTTTTGACCTACCCATGTCGTCCTTTTCTTTGGGACCAGCCGATCAGTCTCTCTTGTCAGTGAAGAATGAGTTGATAGCGCCTGCGATTTGCTACGAGATCGCCTATCCGGATTTGGTAGCGAGTAGGACCTTTGAGGCAGGCCTACTGTTAACTGTCAGTAATGATGCCTGGTTTGGTCAGTCAATGGCGCCTCAACAACATATGCAGATGGCCCGCATGCGTGCCATCGAGAACAGGAAACCGCTTATGCGTGGTACCAACAATGGTGTTACTGCATTGGTTAACTACCGAGGAAAGATAGTTCAACAGCTTGAGCAATACAGTGCCGATGAACTCAGTGGCTCCATAGCACCCCGAGTGGGGCAGACGGTGTTTACCGCAGTCGGCAGTTGGCCCACGGTGCTGTTGTCCCTCTTTGTTTGCCTCAGTTTGCTGACTCAAAGGCGGTTACAATAAAAAGCGGAGGAATAAAATGAAATTA
>JASLVT010000033.1 GCA_030741175.1 Porticoccaceae bacterium | reverse complement strand
AGTGGAAATCGTAGATTCTATCGTCACCTTGGTGCCGGTAAAGGAGGGATCCATGATGGTAAGACAGACTAAGTCGCCTTCATCTAAACCCTCGCTGATATAGATTTGATCGCCACTAGAACGCAATAGCCTCACCTCACGATTGCGAAGGACATTATTGCTGTCAATCACCCAGAGTAGATTCCCAGCACGCAATATATGCCTGGGGAGCGCTACTAGGTCTGGTATTTCACGCCCCTCGATTTTGGCATTGACAAAGGTACCCATGCGTAACGCCTTTGCATCGGTATCGGTGACCGCATAGGGATCATCAATACGCGCTACCAGATAGAGCACCCTTGAGCGCTCGTCAAAAACAGCCTCAGTCCGATGCGCACGCGCAGACCATTGGCTGATCTCTCCTGCGACATTGGTAAAGAGATCAATGGGGACATTGTTCTGAAAAGGCTGTAACCCTGTCGGCAGATCTAAATAATTGAGTGCAGCCTGAGGTATGGGCAAACGCACTTCGGCCTGATCGACAGAAAATACCTCTGCCAGCGGTGTTCCAGGCCGCACATACTGGCCCAACTCGCTGTGTCTAGCGCGAATCAGAGCATCATAGGGAGCGCGAATGATGGTGCGCTCAAGATTGTCACGGGCAGTCTGCAAGTCCGCTTTGGCCGCCAGTAGTTGAGACTCAGCCAGCTCCAGTTGCGGTTTGCGCAAATACAAATCAGTCGCCGCCTGAGTACGCTGACTCCCTTTGGGCAAATTTTGCCACTCACGCAGAGCCACTTCTGCCCGCCCCTGCTCTTGTACTAGATTACTCTCGGCAGACTTTACCGCCGCTTGCGCGCGGGATAGGCCCGTTTGATAATCGCGGGGATCAATGCGCACCATCATTTCACCCGCCGCGATAAATCCACCAACAAGGAAGCTCTCGGCAGTTTCGATAATTTGCCCTGATACTTCCGACTGCAATGAAGTAGCGCGCAGCGGTGCCACTGTGCCCTGAGCTTGAACTGGTATACGCAGATTTTCAGACACCACCAGCGCGGCATCCACAGAGATAGGTCGGTACTCCGGCTCGGCAAGTTCTGTTGCCGGTCGAGTTACATAGAGCAGCAGACTGATCAATAGCGCCCCGCCTAACATGAGTGCGGCGAGAGAGAACTGTTGTTTAAGAGGGGCCATATTTTCGATCACTTAATTATTTGAAATACAAACACGCTGTGCTACCAGTCATCAGCGCATTATATTACTCGTTGTTGAATCGCTTTAACACAACGATATAAGGGTAGATTGGTTGACTAGCAATACTGGTAATAGCTTCTATTTATAGCATCTATGCTAGCTCAGCGTTACCTTTTACTGCTATCAAATTTGCCATAGAGCAACGCCCTTCATACAATACGCGCCGCTAACCAACTCCGAGAACAAACCATGGCACAGACCTACAAAATTGCAGTACTAGCGGGTGACGGCATCGGGCCAGAGATCACTGAACAAGCACTGCGTGTTTTGACATTAATTCAGCAAAAACGCGATGTGCAGTTTGATTGCCAGCATGCGGAGTTTGGTGCCGGCGCTTATTTTTCCACCGGCAAGTCATTTCCCGATGCGACAATACAGGCCTGTGATGAAGCGGATGCGATATTAAAGGGGCCAATTGGTCTCAGCCATGAAGAGTCAGAAAAAATTCCTGTTGAACAGCGCCCGGAACGTGGTGCACTGTTACCGATGCGTCGTCGACTCAATACCTACGCCAACTTTAGGCCTATTTCTCTTCCCAAGGGCATGGCGCACTTCTCACCGTTAAAAGCAGATATTGTCGGTGAAGGCATCGATATTTTGCTGGTGCGAGAACTTGTTGGCGGCTTGTATTTCGGGGATAAAGAACGCGGTGAGACCGACGAGGGCCTGCGCTATGTCAAAGAGACACTGGAATATGATGAGCAACAGATTCGCCAAATTTTGCTGGTCGCCTTCCAAGAGGCGATGAAGCGCAAAAAGGTACTGCACAGTATTCATAAGAGCAATGTGTTGGTGTCATCCGTACTCTGGAATGAAGTGCTAGAAGAGGTTGCCTCAGATTTCCCTGAAGTCACCGTTATCCACATGCTGGTTGATGCGGCTGCCACTCACCTCTGCCTGAATCCCGGCCAATTCGATGTTATGGTCATGGAAAATATGTTTGGCGATATTCTCAGTGATCAGGGTGGCGGTATACTCGGTTCGCTGGGCCTTATGCCATCCGCTTGTGTAGGACCGGATAAAGCCTACTACGAGCCCTCTCATGGGTCAGCACCAGATATTGCGGGTAAAAACGTGGCCAACCCCTATTCCATGATTGGCTCGGTGGCATTGATGCTGGATATGAGCTTCGGTATGGCCGATGAAGCCAAAGCGGTTTGGCAGGCTATGCAAAGTGTTTTTGCCGCGGGATTTTCTACAGGCGATCTATCCAGACCAGGGTCGGGCATCACTCTTCTCAGCACCACAGAGTTTGGCGATAAAGTTATCGCGTCACTCGAGGAACTCTTGTAGCACTGGTATTGGACGTTTTCAGCGCTGTGGTCGATCACTGCGTTGCTCGTCTGACTGCACTTCTGCCAATCTAAAAAGGGATACAACATCCCAAATATTGAATCTCCGCAGCAGTAGCCTGTCGGATCATTGCTCCGATGCTATAAGACGTTCGGCCATGGCCTGCCATATTAGGGGGCCATCTATCTCATTCAACAGCCCTTCCGCCTCTGGGTGCGAAGACTGTTTCACTACAACCATCTCAGCCACAGGATCAATGTAAATGAACTGCCCGTGAATACCTATTGCACTGACAGCCTGATGCTTAGTATTAAGCATCCACCAATGATCATGATAGGCGAAGTCAGAGGAATTTTTCGAATTCACAGGCTGAAGAATGTGCGATGCAACATTCGGTGGCACAATTTGTTTCCCGTTGTATTTGCCTCCCTGTAAGATCATTTGCCCAAATCTACCGGCATCACGGGCAGTCATATTTAGCCCTCCGCCAGCCATTTCTGTGCCAGCGCGACCCAGCCAAAAGTAAGCATCACGCTGCATACCCATTGGCCGCCAAATACGCTTCTCTATTAATTTTGAAATGGACTCATTAGTCACTCGACTTAACAGCCAAGCGAGAACATCAGTATTGGGCGTTACATACGAGAAAGCATCACCATGACTGCGCTTGTCCATTTTTTTCAATGTCGGCAAATAGTCATAGATCGAAGTTTTTTTACGACTTGCATCGCTTATGTCTGAAAGCCCAAAAACATAGCCATAGGCCCATATATCCGCATCCGCATCGGTATAGTCTTCGTTAAAACTTATACTGGTGGTCATGTCGAGAACCTGCTCAACGGTAGCATCGGCAAAGGCACTATTTTTCAACTCCGGCAGATAGCTCAGTATGGTCCGTGTAGGATCAATTGCCTGCTCTTCAATCAGCATTAAGACTAATGTGCCAATAAAGGACTTAGTGACCGAAAACATCTGGTGCTGGGTGTGAATATCCTGCCCGTTATAATATCTTTCAAACACCACATGCCCCCTGTGCAAAACCAAGAATGCATCGGTCCCTGAATCCTCCAGCCAAGTATCTAGATCAATCTCTCGATTGTTACTGACCCTATAGTTGCGATCGCCCAACTCAATCGGCATCTCTTCCAATTCGGTGACTCTGTGATCACCTCGGTAAACTTCACGGGTTGGCTGCAATTCTCGGATATTTTGAAAGGCCCACTGATTATAGGGCGGGAGCATAAAGTTTGTGCGATTAACCTGCAGAGCGTCTTTGGGAGGAAACCCCTGCATAAGTCCATCCGCAGATATTTCCTCAGCATAAGACAAGATGCAATTTAGAGAAAACACTGCAATAAGGCCTGACACCATAATTGTTTTCATACTATCCTCATCCCAAATACATTTACGTTACCAAGTTGAATGGACAGAGTCTTGCTGTCTATTGTTAGATTATCCTTATGATAAAAGTTATCGAGCCACTGTGAGATCTACCTTAAAAAAGTATTCAATTGGGCGGCTTATTCAGCACTACCGACTGGCGGCCTTAATAAGTTTTATCATCGCCTGAGCTGCTACCGATAGTGGTTGCTGACGTCGCGTAATTAACCCCAAGTCTTGAGTAATGACTGGATAGGCAATATCCCGACACTGCAGGCCCATCTCTTCCATCTGTCCGCGGCTGGTGCTAGGCACCACACTTAGCCCTAGTCCTTCCCTTACCATGCGACCGATGCTGACCAACTGATGTGATTCGAATGCCGGTGTTAACATCAGTCCTTTTTTGGCCAAGGTCTGATCAATCAATGCTCTGGCACCAGCTGGGCGCTGCAAACTGATATGTGGGTAGTTAAGCAAGTCTGACCACGACAGTTGCTGTTTAGCCAATAAACTATGGGTCTTGGGCAGAATAGCGATAAATCGATCGCTGAATAATGGGTGAAAATTCAGATCTGGGGCATCACCGGGATCAAAGGTGATGCCCAACTCACAACGGGCCTCACGCACCATCTCTACCACACTCTCAGCAATCACATCATGTACGGTGACATGAATATCCGCATACTGCTGATGAAAATCAGCCAGTATTCTGGGCAATAAATTGGCGGTATAGGTAGGCATGGCGGCAATATCCAATTTGCCTCGACGCAGCGCAAAGTGATTGCGCACATCCTGTAACGACTGCTCCCAGTCCGATAGCAGTCGCCGCGCAACAGGATAAAAAGCTTTCCCCTCTGGCGTGAGCGTCACCGACCTTGTGGTACGAGCCAACAACTTACCCCCCAGTGCCTGCTCAAGATTTTTAATCGCAATGCTGAGTGCTGGCTGAGAGAGGTGTAATTGCATTGCCGCCTCGGCAAAACTACCCGTGCGTGCCACAGTCGAGAAGGCGATAACTTGATTAATTGGAATTGTCATTAATTGTAAATATTTATCAATTCTTTTAAATATACAATTTGTTAAATATAACGATTTCCAGCATCCTGTGCAATTCAAAACCTACAGCAAATCACAACAGGAGAGCCAAATGTCTGGATTTGACAAAGTAGTAACCAGTTATGCGGAGGCCTTGGACGGCCTCGAAGACAATATGACTATTATCGCTGGAGGCTTTGGTCTCTGCGGTATACCGGAAAACCTTATTAAGGAGATCAAACGTCGCGGCACTAAAGGGCTGACTATCGCCTCCAATAATGCCGGCACCGATGGCAATGGTTTGGGTCTGTTGCTAGAAGATCGACAAATCAAAAAAATGATCTCATCCTATGTTGGGGAAAACGCCCTATTTGAAGCGCAGATGATGAGCGGCGAACTGGAAGTTGAACTCACGCCACAGGGTACATTGGCTGAGAAGATGCGTGCCGGCGGCGCAGGAATTCCCGCCTTTTACACCGCAACGGGCTACGGTACACCGGTAGGAGAAGGTAAAGAGGTGCGGGAATTTAATGGTCGCCATTATATTCTTGAGGAAGCGCTGCAAGGTGACTTTTCCATCGCCAAAGCCTGGAAGGCTGACCGCTGTGGCAACCTGATGTTCCGCAAAACCGCGCGCAACTTTAACCCTATGGCTATCACTGCCGGAAAAATTTCCGTGGTCGAAGTAGAGGAAATTGTTGAGATAGGTGAGCTGGATCCCGATGAAATTCACCTGCCGGGTATCTACGTCAATCGCCTGATCAAAGGCACATTTGAGAAACCCATTGAACAGCGCACCGTGCGCAGCGCATAAGGAGATCAAGCTATGGCTTTAACAAGAGACCAATTAGCGCAACGTGTCGCGCAAGAATTTAAAGATGGCTATTACGTCAATCTCGGCATCGGTATTCCCACACTGGCGGCAAACTTTATCCCCGACGATATGCAAGTGATGCTGCAATCTGAGAATGGCCTTCTGGGTATGGGACCATTTCCTCTCGATGAAGAGGTCGATGCCGATCTGATTAATGCCGGTAAACAAACCGTGACTATGGCCGAGGGCGCATCGTTGTTTTCTTCGGCGGAGTCCTTTGCCATGATTCGCGGCGGCCATGTTGACCTGACAGTACTAGGTGCCTTCGAGGTGGACTGCCAGGGAAATATTGCCTCCTATATGATTCCCGGCAAATTAATTAAAGGTATGGGTGGAGCAATGGATCTAGTTGCCGGCGCCGATAATATTATTGTCACCATGACCCATGCCTCTAAGTCGGGCGACTCAAAGCTACTATCTAAATGCACATTGCCACTCACTGGCAAGGGCTGTATAAAACGCGTGTTAACTGATCTGGCCCTGCTGGATATAGAGGATGGTAAATTTATTTTGCGCGAACGCGCCCCGGGAGTCAGTGTTGATGAGATTGCCAAACTCACCAGCGGCGAACTAGTGATTCCCGAGCATGTACCAGAGATGGTTTTCTAACTGAGCATCATTAAGTATTTTAAAAAGGTAAAACATGAGTGATAGAGAAGTCGTAATTTTAAGTGGTGTGCGCACAGCTGTAGCGGATTTTGGTGGTGCACTCAAAGATGTACCGCCAACTGATCTGGCCGGCAAGGTGATCGCCGAGGCGGTAAACCGTTCCGGACTAGAGACCACAGATATCGGCCACTGTGTGGTGGGTTCGGTAGTGCACAGTGATCGTCGTGATATGTATATGGCTCGCACCGCCTCTCTTAACGCCGGGCTACCAATTGAAACACCGGCGCTGACAGTGAACCGACTCTGCGGCTCAGGACTGCAGGCCGTTGTGTCTGCGGCGCAGATGATCCTGCTCGGTGACTGTGATGTTGCAGTGGCCGCCGGTGCTGAATCAATGAGCCGCGCTCCCTACTGGTTGCCCGATGCACGCTTCGGAGCAAAGATGGGCGATGGCAAAATGGTCGACCCGATGATGGGTGCACTGACCTGCCCAATTGGCGACACTCATATGGGTATCACCGCTGAAAATCTGGCCGATAAATACAACCTCAGTAGAGAGGAACAGGATGAACTGGCAGCGGAGAGTCATCGTCGAGCACAGCGCGCGGTTGAAGAAAATCGCTTCGAGGGTCAAATTCTGCCGATAGAATTAAAAACCCGCAAGGGTGTAACAATGTTTGAGCAGGATGAGCATATCCGCTTCGACTGTAGCGCCGAGAGCATGAGCGGCCTGCGTCCAGCGTTTAAAAAAGATGGCACGGTCACCGCTGGTAATGCGTCGGGTATTAATGATGGTGCCGCCGCATTGGTGATGATGGAACGCTCCGCCGCTGAAGCCCGAGGTCTCAAGCCTATGGCGCGTATGCTCGGCTATGCGGTAGCCGCTGTTGATCCTGCAATTATGGGTATTGGCCCCGCACCCGCCGTCCGTCAGTTGCTGGACAAAACTGGTGTCAGTATTGATGACATCGATATATGGGAGGCCAATGAAGCCTTTGCCGCACAGGCGCTATCTGTCACCCGCGAGCTCGGTTTAGATCCGCTTAAAGTTAACCCCAATGGCTCCGGTATTAGTCTAGGTCATCCCATCGGCGCGACTGGCGCTCTGATCACTGTTAAAGCACTGTATGAACTTCAGCGTATCGGTGGACGCTATGCAGTGTCTACATTATGTATCGGCGGCGGTCAGGGGATTGCGGCACTGTTTGAACGCTGCGAATAATCAGCGGCCACAATATTTGTAGGGTCATCGCAATGGAGGTGACCCTCTGTTCTAGTGCGAATATTTAAAGCCGATAATCTGGCTCCTGTTGCTCCAGAATAACTTTGAGTTGCGCGAAATGAGCCTCTGCACTCTGCTGATAATCTTGCCATTGCACGGCGGTTTTTTCCGCCACCTCATCGGATAACAGGTTTAGCTCCATCCCTGTCTGCAAGGCTCGTATATAGGTTTCGGCCGAGCGCTCAAAGTAAAATAGCCGATTAAAGGCATCCGCCACTGTCTCACCCAAAATCACCAATCCATGATTACCCATCAATAAAACGTTTTTATCTGAATCCTTGAGTAAAGCGGCATAGCGCTCTCCTTCATCAATAAAAGCCATACCATCAAATGCATTGTCATACACCACTCGGTTATAGAACTGAGCGGCATTCTGGTCTATTGGTGGCAACCTCGGATCTTTCAGGCAGGCCAGCACCGTCGAAAATGTCGAATGTGTATGCAACACACAACGGGCACGAGGGCAGTGCCGATGGATGGCACCATGCAATCCCCAGGCAGTGGGATCAGGCGCATTGGGCTGATGCAATGTATCGGCGTCATTGGCATCAAGCAGCAACAGATCACTGGCTTTAATCAGTGCAAAATGACGTTGATTGGGGTTGATTAAAAATTGACTGCCGTCCTGATTCACAGCAACTGAAAAATGGTTCGCGACCGCTTCATGGTAATTTAACCGCGCTGCCCAGCGAAACGCGGCGGCAAGGTCCGTGCGAAAAGACTGTATTGAAGCTGTATTTAAAATCTCTGCCATTACCCTGCACCCTATTCTGCGCCGTGCCCTAAATACGTAAAGTAACCAATCAACAGCAATAAAGCCATATTGTGTTACCCTGTTATGCAAACTAAAAAATTATTTTCCTATGAGTAGCCAACCCAAAACTGACAATAGAGCGCCTGAGGTTGATTGGGCGATCTTTATTCCCGCTGTTATCGTCGTATTAGCCTGCGCACTGCCACTGATGATATTTCCGGATGCCGCAGCCAGCATGCTGGTCGATGCCCGTACGACAATCATGAGTAATTTTCTTAGTCTCTATCTCATCGTCGGCATAGCCGCTGTCGCCTTCTGCGCTTGGCTGGCCTTTGGCCGCTATGGGCAGGTCAAATTAGGTGCACCTGATGAAGCGCCGGAGTACTCCGATATCCACTGGGTCGCGATGATGTTTACCTCAGCCATTGGCGCAGGGGTGATTGCCTGGGGCTTTGCCGAGCCTATTTACTACTTGCAAACTCCGCCCTTAGGGATTGCTGTGGGCTCCTCAGCATCCTTTGAATGGGCGCATATGTACCCATTATTTCACTGGGGTATTATTGGCTGGGCAATCTATGCCCTGCCCGCCGTACCCATCGCCTATATGCTCTATGTAAAGCGCTATCGCACTTTGCGTATCAGTAATGCCTGCGATGGCCTACTGCCGCAACAGAGTGGCGGCTCAGTCAAAACAATCATCGATATCTTTATTGTTTTGGGTATTGTTGGCGGCGTAGCCACATCTCTGGGTCTCGGCGTACCATTACTGTCGGCAATGATTGCAACCCTATTCGATGTCCCCGATTCAATGCCGATCAAACTAGGGGTGTTGGTACTCTGGACTATGTTGTTTGGCGCCAGTGTTTACCGCGGCCTGAAATCCGGTATAAAAGTACTCGCCGATATTAATATTGCACTGGCAATTGTGGCCATTATTTTTGTCTTGGTCGCTGGCCCTAGCCTATTTATCGTTGACCTTACGCTCAACAGTATCGGGTTAATGTTTGGCAATTTTATCCGCACGGCAACTTGGACTGACCCGATCAATAATGGCAGCTTTCCCGAGGTCTGGACAGGTTTCTACTGGGCATGGTGGATTGCCTATACCGGCATGATCGGTCTGTTCTTTGCGCGTATCTCCCGTGGTCGTACCATCCGTCAGTTAGTGCTGGGGGTTATTGGCTGGGGATGTTTGGGCACCTGGTTATTTATGGGCGTGATGGGTGGCTACTCACTTTATCTAGAAGCCACCGGGTCACTAGCAGTGCAAGACATTCTATCCACTCAAGGGATGCCCTTTGTCAATGCACTGGTTATTCAAAGCTTGCCACTGGGCAATATCACGCTGGCTATTTTTATATTGCTCTCGATTATTTTTTACGCGACCAGCATTGATTCAGCAGCCTACGTACTGGCCAGTGTCTGCGCCAAAAACTTACCCTGTG
>JASLVT010000032.1 GCA_030741175.1 Porticoccaceae bacterium | reverse complement strand
CTTTAGTGCAGACCCAGATACTGCCTACCGTTGGGCCAAGGGCCAGCCGGTGATACATCCCTATAACCGTGCGCGGGTGCAAATTAATACGCCGCTGGATTTTCTGGTAGTGTCCGATCATGCCGAAATGCTTGGTGTTATGCGGGCAATTCGCGAAGAGACTATTCAGTGGGAAGATATTGGTTGGTGGGCATCGATCAAGCGATGGTGGGGGGTAAGATTAATGAACGACGCCTTGGATAAGGATTTGGGTCGGGCCTTTTTTGGTCGTTTTCTGCCTCCATCAGCGGCAGTAGCCGGGGGCGACCCTGTGCTTGATATCAATAATAATATTGGCTCGGTGGCATTGTTTGGCGATACCAGCGACACATCCAGAGATGCATGGCAGCAGATTATTGCTGCGGCAGAGCAACACAATGAGCCCGGCGTATTTACCAGCTTATTGGGTTGGGAGTGGAGTTCTCTGCCCACGGGGGTCAACTTGCACCGTATTGTTATTACTCCCGATGGTGCTGATAAGGCCAACCAGTATATTCCCTACGGTTCAGATCAGAGCCAGTACCCTGAGGATCTCTGGCAATGGATGGACGATACCGCACAGCGCACAGGCAGTCGCTTTATGTCCATTCCACACAACTCAAATATCTCCAAAGGCTATATGTTTGCTGAGACTACGGTTAAAGGTCAGCCTATTACCCCAGACTATGCGCGCACGCGAATGCAATGGGAGCCATTGACCGAAGTAACACAGATTAAAGGGGACAGTGAAACCCATCCCGAGTTTTCGCCCAATGATGAATTTGCCGATTTTGAAACCTATGAGTACTACATTCAAACCAGCGCTAGCAAAACTCCAGTGTCCCTAGGTGACTATGTGCGCCCCGCACTGAAGCGCGGATTGGCGATAGCACAAAATATTGGTGTTAACCCCTATAAGTTTGGTTTTATTGGTTCAACTGATTCGCACTCAGGATTATCGTCGCCGGAAGAAGCTAACTTTTGGGGCAAGATGGCTAAAGATTCAACTCCAGAAACCAAGGCAACGGTGCAAGGTAGCCCTGTTGACGCCAATGGCTGGGATATGTCGGCCTCTGGTTTAGCGGCAGTCTGGGCAACGGACAATAATCGCGATGCTATTTACGCTGCGTTTAAACGCAAAGAAACCTATGCCACCAGTGGCCCGCGTATGCGTGTGCAACTATTTGCCGGCTGGGGCTTTCCCGCTGGCGCTGAGAGTGCAGAGAACTTTGCCGCCATTGGTTATAAATATGGTATTCCCATGGGTGGTGACTTAACTGCCAATGCATCGGCGCAGGCACCGCAATTTATTATCCGTGCGGTAAAAGATCCCTTGGGCGCTAATCTCGATCGGGTGCAGATGGTCAAGGGCTGGGTCGATGCCGCCGGCGAACAGCAAGAGACCGTCTATGATATCGACTGGTCCGGTGATAGACAGCCCGATGCCAATGGCAAGTTGCCAGCGGTGGGCAATACGGTAGATTTAGAAACGGCTCGATACACCAACAGCATTGGTCAGGCAGAGTTTGCCAGCCGTTGGACTGACCCCGATTTTGATCCGGCGCAACTGGCGTTTTACTATGTTCGGGTGCTGCAAATTCCCACCCCGCGCAACGGTCTTTTTGACAGTCTTGCGCTGCAGCTAGACGAGCCGCCACGCGGGGTAAAAACGATTCAGGAGCGCGCCTATACCTCGCCGGTCTGGTATACGCCTTAGGCGCATCTGTACCAAGGAACTAAAAGCGACAATGATTAAAAAGTTATTCAGAGAACCCCTTGCGCAGTTTTTGGCGATTGCACTGCTATTGTTCGGCGGTGAGCGTTGGATCAATGCCGAGGACTATGCCTATGACCAATACCGTATCGAAGTAGGTGAATCAGAGCTGTTGCAATTTATGCAGCAACGCGCCAAGACCTTTAAGCCAGATCAGGCTGTCGCTGCGCTGGCGCGACTCAAGCCGCAGGACCGTCAGCGTCTGGTCGATGACTATGTGCGTGAAGAGGTGCTTTTTCGCGAGGCCATGGCGCTTAACCTCGATAGCAACGACCCCATTATTCGTCGTCGCTTAATTCAAAAAATGGACTATCTGGCGCAGGGGTTTTATGACCAAGCTGAACCGCTGACCGAGGAAGATTTGCGCAGCTATTATGCGCAGAATCAGCAGGATTATAAAAAGGCCGCTGAGGCGACCTTTACCCATGTTTTTATCTCCGCGCAAAATCGCGGCGGCACAGAGGCTCAAGCGATGGCGGCGGGGCTGTTAAAACAGCTCAATACAGAAAAAGTACCTTTTGAGAATGCATCCAGATACGGCGAGCGTTTTCTCTACAACCGCAACTATGTCAATCGCGAGGATGATGAGATTGCCAGTCATTTTGGTGCATCCTTTCAACAGCAGGTTTTCGCCTTTGATAGCGAGCAGCAATGGCAGGGACCAGTGCAGTCCGATCATGGTTGGCATCTGGTGTTATTGGTTAAAAACACCGACGCCTACACGCCAGCTTTTGAGCAGGTGAGTGCCGCCGTATTAGCCGATCGGCAGCGTCAGCAACAGCGTGATATCAAGCGTCAGGCAATCGATAAACTCATTGCCAAATATCAGATCGAGACAGAGTAATGCGTCTGGCTATTGTCGCTATGGCCTTTGTTGCCATGCTTGTTTCACCCTTACAGGTTGCGTTAGCAGATGAAGCGCGGCCTATCTATGTCGAGGTGGTGGAAAATAATAACAGCCAGTTTTTATTGAAATGGAAAGTGCCACCGGTTATGCCAGCGCCTCTGGCACCAGCTATCAGTTTGCAGCATCCTCAATGCACCATAACCGATGGTGCTACTGCGAGCGGTCTAATCGGTCGCCGCCTCTATCAATGTGATATTACTGATCGCGAGTTGCCCTATGAGGTGTCCTATGAAGAGCCCTTTGAAGTGCGGTTGGACTTCCCGGCAACCAATCCTGCGCTCACCTCATTAGTGGTGTTTAAGCCCTTTGAGCAAGAGCCGATTCAAGTGTTTTCGGGGCCGGAAAAAACCGTCTTAATTATTCCGGTTGCCACTAGCGCTAGTGCGGTAGCTAAACAGTATACGGTGGCGGGTATTGAGCATATATTGGTGGGCACCGACCACCTATTATTCGTGCTCTGTTTAATGGTGATTGCCGGTAGCTTTAAGCGCCTATTATTGACGGTAACAGGCTTTACCATCGCCCATTCTATTACGCTGAGTTTGGCGACATTAAATATTGTTCGTTTACCCACAGAATTAGTCGAGTTGCTGATTGCCCTGAGTATCGTTTTGTTGGCTGTGGAAATTATCAAACATCGGCGCGCCGATTCGACACAGCGACCAAGTTTTACCTGGCGCTACCCGGTCAGTGCATCCTCGGCATTTGGACTCTTACATGGCTTTGGGTTTGCCGTGGTATTGCAGGAATTGGGACTGCCGACAGCAATGAAAGCGCATGCGCTACTGTTTTTTAATATTGGTGTTGAGTTGGGCCAGCTACTGTTTATTGCGGTGGTGTTAGCGCTGGTGTTTTTGGGGTTACGTGCTGTTGCGCCGGTAAGACAATACCGCGCATTGCTTACCGATATGATTATCTACACAGTAGGCATTGTTAGCTCATACTGGTTGTTTGAGCGCTTCGCCGCGCTGTTCTAACTAATTATTGGTGGCGAATTACGTTAGATGACCCAGATGTTTGGACACCACTTTTAGGCTGGGCTTAAATAGCTTGGGAGTGCAAGCGAGAATATGGCCAGATTGCATAAAGCCCTCGCCACCCTGAAAATCACTGACCATGCCGCCCGCTTCGCGCACCATCAGAACACCGGCGGCTATATCCCAAGGCTTTAAAGACATCTCCCAAAATACATCCATACGCCCAGCGGCAACATAGGCCAGATCCAACGAGGCGACACCCAAACGTCGAATGCCTGCCGAGTTATCGGCAAAATCATGCATGCAGGCCAAGTAGTTATCCATCTCATCAAATGAGGGTGCACTAAAGGGAATACCCGTGGCATAGAGCGCGCCGGCCTCGTCGGTGCGACCCGAAACGCGAATACGGCGGCCATTCAGGCTCGCCCCATGACCGCGGCTGGCGGTAAATTCCTCGCGCTTAAACGGTTCCAGAATAACCCCGTGCTCCAGTCTGCCCTTGATCCGGCAGGCGATAGAGATAGCCACATGGGGAATGCCGCGCACAAAATTGGTCGTGCCATCCAGAGGATCGATTATCCATTCCACCTCAGCATCGGGATTGCCGCTGGTGCCGCTTTCCTCACCGACAAATCGGTGGTCTGGGTAGGCTTTCTTGATATGGTAAATAATGGTCTCTTCCGAGCGGCGATCCACTTCGGTAACAAAGTCGTGGCGACCCTTTTCATCAACCTTGACCAAATCGAGATTGTCCGCAGATTTAACAATCATTTCGCCAGCCAGACGGGCAGCGCGAAGGGCAATATTAACCATAGGTTGCATAGGGTGTTTTCCAATCGACTTAAAGAGCGGGGCGCATTGTAACAGAACTACTGTGCCAGAGAAGCCTGATTCTGCTACACTCGCGCCCCGATTTTGGGTCAGCTTTGTAGAAAGACAAGAGGCGCATTGTGTCTACCACTGAACGACAGCAGAAAATACGCATTGTATTGGTCAATACCGCTCATCCGGGCAATATTGGCGGCGCGGCGCGAGCCATGAAAAATATGGGATTGAGCGAGTTGTACCTAGTGCAACCGCGCGAATATCCAGCGCCCAGAGCCGTATGGCGTGCGGCTGGCGCGAGAGATGTGTTGGCCAACGCGAAAATAGTCGACTCTGTCGACCAAGCGATTGCCGGTTGCGGGCTGGTGGTTGGCACCAGTGCGCGTGAAAGGCGCATTCCTTGGCCACTAATTAATCCGCGAGAATGCGGTGTGCGGATCTGGCAGGAGGCGGACAGTCATGATATCGCTCTGCTATTTGGACGTGAGGATCGCGGTCTCACCAATGAAGAGTTGCACAAATGCCACTACCATGTACATATCCCCTCTAACCCAGACTACAGTTCACTCAATTTGGCGACTGCTGTACAGGTGCTGAGTTACGAAATTCGTATGGCCAGCCTAGCTGATGCCGAGGGTAACTTGCCATCGTTGCAGGAGTGGGATCAGCCGCCCGTGACCGCCGATGATCTCGAGTACTTACATGAGCATCTGGCGCAGACCATGGCGGATCTCGATTTTTATGATCCGGACAACCCCAAGCAGTTGCTGACCCGTATGCGTCGATTATTTAACCGAGTGAGAATGGATGAAATGGAAGTGTCTATTCTGCGTGGCTTGCTGTCATCGGTACAGCGTATGATCAGAAAAAATAGTTGATAAAATTGATCGGGTATTTAATTGACTAAAACACTCAGGTATTGGATAATTCGTGCTTAAATCAGAGCTAACCAGACTGGGTGTTAACTATGCGATTAACAACGCGTGGACGCTATGCGGTAACCGCGATGCTCGATTTGACACTGCATGCGCAGGACAAACCGATCTCGCTGGCAGATATCTCTGAGCGTCAATCCATTTCATTGTCGTATTTAGAGCAGCTCTTTTCGCGTCTGCGTCAGTCCGGCCTTGTCTCTAGTGTGCGCGGTCCCGGGGGCGGCTACCATTTGGGGCGTTACAGTGAGGGTATATATGTGGCGCAGATTATCGATGCGGTAAATGAGTCGATTGACGCTACACATTGTCAGGGTAAGGGTGATTGTCAGGGTGGTGAAATCTGTTTAACCCACACCCTGTGGTCCGACCTCAGCAATGAGATTCACGGATTTTTAAATGGCATTAGCTTGGCTGATCTAGTGGCGAAACGGAACGTACAACATATAGCGCAGCGTCAGGTAGAACAGCTGTTAGTAATAGATGACAATTTGCAGGCAGGCGCCTGCTAAATCTGGAGTAATTAATGAACCTTCCTATTTATCTGGATTATGCTTCCACAACACCGGTTGATCCGGCTGTTGCAGATAAAATGATGCAATTCCTTACGCCGACGGGTCAGTTTGGCAATCCGGCCTCGCGCTCCCATGTGTTCGGTTGGCAGGCGGAAGCCGCGGTTGAGGATGCCCGTGCCGATGTGGCTAGATTGATTGGTGCTGATCCGCGTGAAATTGTTTGGACCAGTGGTGCCACAGAGGCCAATAACTTGGCGATTAAAGGCTGTGCCCATTTTAATCAGCGCAAGGGCAAGCATGTTATTACCTCAAAAATTGAGCACAAAGCAGTGCTTGATACCTGTCGTCAGCTAGAGCGAGAAGGTTTCGAAATTACTTATCTTGACCCCGATGCAAATGGATTAATTCAGCCGCAAACTGTCGCAGAGGCGATTCGCGAAGACACCACAGTAGTCAGCATTATGCATGTTAACAACGAGCTGGGCACATTAAATGATATCGCTGCCATCGGCGCTATCTGCCGCGAGAACAAAGTATTCTTCCATGTTGATGCAGCGCAGAGCGCAGGTAAAACAGCAATTGATGTGGAAGCGATGAATGTCGATATGATGTCGTTTTCAGCGCATAAGATCTATGGTCCCAAAGGTATCGGTGCACTGTTTGTGCGCCGCAAGCCGCGCGTGCGTATTGAGGCACAGATGCATGGCGGTGGTCACGAGCGCGGTATGCGCTCCGGTACTTTGCCGACCCATCAGATTGTTGGCATGGGTGAAGCATTTAAGCTGGGTTTTGAAAATCTTGCGGAAGAATCTGCACGTATCGAAGCGCTGCGCAACAGATTATGGCAAGGAGTCTCTGATATGGAAGAAGTCCATCTCAATGGCTCCGATGATCAGCATGTACCCGGTATCGTCAATATTAGTTTTGCCTTTGTCGAGGGCGAATCATTGATTATGGCACTGCGTGATCTGGCGGTTTCCTCCGGTTCGGCCTGCACCTCGGCTAGCCTTGAACCCAGCTATGTGTTGCGCGCTCTCGGCCTCAATGATGAGATGGCGCACAGTTCGATTCGCTTCAGTATCGGTCGCTACACCACTGAACAGGATATCGATGATGCAATTGCCAAAGTGCGCCATGCGGTAGAGAAGTTGCGTGAACTGTCACCGCTGTGGGATATGTTTAAAGAGGGTATCGATCTCGATACCGTAGAGTGGGCTGCGCATTAAACGCAGTCAGTAATGTTTTAGTATTTGAATAGGGGTCATAACAATGGCTTACAGTGATAAAGTAATTGATCATTATGAGAATCCGCGCAATGTCGGCAAGCTCGATGATAGCTCAAAAAATGTTGGCACCGGTATGGTGGGAGCACCGGCCTGTGGCGATGTTATGCGTCTGCAGATTCAGGTCAATGACGAGGGTATTATCGAAGATGCCAAATTTAAGACCTATGGTTGCGGCTCAGCAATTGCCTCCAGTTCATTGCTAACTGAGTGGGTGAAAGGTCAGCATATTGATGCTGCTGCCAATATTAAGAACACCGAGATCGCTGAAGAGCTGGCGCTACCACCGGTAAAGATTCACTGCTCGGTGCTGGCAGAAGATGCCATTAAAGCGGCAGTGCGTGATGTAAGGGAAAAACAGGGTAACTAAGCAGATGGCTATTACCATGACAGCGGCTGCCGAGCAGCATGTGATCAAGCACCTTGAACACCGCGCTAAAGGGGTGGGCATTCGTCTCGGTGTGCGCACCACCGGCTGTTCTGGTTTGTCCTATGTACTGGAGTTCGTCGATGAAGCAGCACAGGAAGACGAGGTTTTCCAGTGCGGTGATGTCAAGCTGATTATCGATCCCAAAAGCCTTCTCTACCTAGATGGTACCGAGCTGGACTATGTCAAAGAGGGCTTAAACGAGGGGTTTGAATTTAAAAACCCCAATGTTAAAGATGAATGTGGCTGTGGAGAGAGCTTCCACGTTTAAATCTTGCCAGCGGTGTACCCACTAAGGTTGATAGCCCATTGAAACTGTCCAGTAACTTCTTCGAGATCTTTTCTATTCCTGTGGGTTGGCAGCTCTCTGCGAGTGATTTGGATGCGCGGTATCGTCAACTGCAACTGGAGTTTCACCCAGATCGCTACGCCAGCGCCGGTCAGACTGAGCAGCGCCTAGCGGTGCAGACCGCCTCTCTTATTAACCAAGCCTATGACACCTTAAAGTCGCCATTAAAACGCGCACAATATCTGCTTGAACTCAATGAAATTGAGGCTGATCAAGAGACTCATATCACTAGCGATGGGGCCTTCTTGATGCGGCAAATGGCTCTTCGCGAAGCCCTGTCTGATATTCGTGAGGCCGCTGATCCAATGCAGTCGCTGGATCTGCTGCGCACTGATGTCGAGCAGGGCTATGATCAGGAACAGGCGCAGTTCTGCAGTGAATACCAGACTAAAGCCTTTGCCGATGCGTTTAATACTGTGGCTAAAATGCAATTTTCCGCCAAGTTACTCGATGAAATAGAACAACTCGAAGCCGAACTAGAGGATTTATAACCAGTGGCGTTACTGCAGATTTCAGAACCAGGTCAATCTCCTCAACCCCATCAGCGCAAGCATGCGGTGGGTATTGATCTGGGCACGACCAATTCTCTGGTGGCAACGGTGCGCAGTGGTATGGCCGAGGTATTAGACGACGAGCAGGGCCGATCGCTGCTACCCTCGGTTGCCCATTATGATAAACAGGGGCTGAGCTGTCTTGGCTATGAGGCCGCCGAGCACAATATCAATGATCCGCTGAATACATTGTCTTCGGTAAAGCGGTTGATGGGTCGGGGTTTAGCCGATGTAAAAACCTTTGGTAGCCAGTTGCCCTACGAATTTGCCGCCGATGATGGCGGTATGCCAAAAATTAAAACGGCGTCGGGGTTGGTCAGCCCGATTCAGGTATCCGCGGAGATTCTGCGCAAGTTGGCCGGCCGTGCTGAGATAGCCTTTGATAGCATGCTTGATGGTGCGGTGATAACCGTACCCGCCTATTTTG
This sequence comes from Porticoccaceae bacterium, assembly GCA_030741175.1. Lineage (GTDB taxonomy): Bacteria > Pseudomonadota > Gammaproteobacteria > Pseudomonadales > Porticoccaceae > HTCC2207. The sequence goes on along the minus strand of JASLVT010000032.1, from coordinate 1,003 downwards.
ATGAAGCGCAGCGTCAGGCGACTAAGGATGCCGCAACGCTGGCTGGCATTAAGGTACTGCGGCTATTAAATGAACCCACCGCAGCGGCTATTGCCTATGGTCTTGATCAGGATTCCGATGGCGCTGATGAGCGGATTATTGCTATTTACGATCTCGGTGGTGGCACCTTTGATATCAGTATTCTGCGTCTGTCGAAAGGCGTGTTTGAGGTATTGGCGACAGGGGGCGACTCGGCATTGGGCGGCGATGACTTTGATCATGCCATTGCTGAATGGTTACGCCAACAGATAGGCTTGGATGAGGCGTTGAGTCCTGCACAACAACGCACCTTGCTCGATGCCGCTAAGACAGCTAAAGAGGCACTGAGCGCTTCAGCACAGGTCGAGTTGGCGGTTTTGGATTGGCAGGGCAGCTTAACTCGCGAGCAGATGCATGATCTTATTGACGGTCTGATTGATAAAACATTGCGCGCTTGCAAGCGTGCACTGCGCGATGCTGGTTTATCTCAGGCGGAAGTCAGCAATGTGGTGTTGGTAGGGGGGTCCACCAGAACCCCTAGAGTCAGTGACAAAGTGGCGCAGCTATTTGGCGTTGAACCACTCTGTAGTTTAGATCCCGATCAGGTTGTGGCCATGGGTGCGGCGCTGCAAGCTGAGGTGTTGGTGGGCAATAAATCGGGTGATGAAATGTTGCTTCTGGATGTCATTCCCCTGTCTCTGGGCGTTGAAACTATGGGCGGCCTGATTGAAAAAATTATCCACCGCAACACCACAATTCCAGTTGCCAAAGCGCAGGAATTTACTACCTTTAAAGATGGTCAGACCGCTATGAGTATTCATGTGGTGCAGGGTGAGCGCGAACTTATATCTGATTGCAGATCACTGGCGCGCTTTGAATTGCGAGGTATACCCCCCATGGTAGCCGGTAGTGCCAAAATTCAGGTGAGTTATCAGGTGGATGCTGATGGCCTACTAAATGTTTCTGCTCGTGAACTCAGTAGTGG
>JASLVT010000031.1 GCA_030741175.1 Porticoccaceae bacterium | reverse complement strand
AACAGGAATCAGAGCATGACGGAACAGAAATCAACCAATGTGCACTGGCACGATGGCGAGGTGAACCGCGAGGATCGTACTCAGCTACTCGGGCAGAAAGGCGTGACATTGTGGTTTACTGGTCTGTCCGGTAGTGGCAAAAGTACTATTGCTGTCGCCCTAGAGAAAACCTTATACCAACATGGCAAACTCACTTATCGTCTGGACGGCGATAATATCCGTTTGGGTATCAATAAAAATCTTGGGTTTTCGGCGCAAGATCGCAGCGAAAATATTCGTCGCATTGGTGAAATTGCCAAGCTGTTTGTCGATGCCGGGGTTATTGTGCTTGCGAGTTTTATTAGCCCCTACACAGTCGATAGAGATCGTGTCCGTCAACTTCATGGCGATGCCGGTTGTGATTTTGTTGAAGTGTTTGTCGACTGTTCTTTGGATCAAGCAGAGATAAGAGATCCCAAAGGACTGTACAAGAAAGCGCGGGCTGGCGAGATCAAAAACTTTACCGGTATCGATGATCCCTATGAAGTGCCACCGCATCCAGAAATTCATTTGCGTTCAGACCAGATGAGCGTTGAGCAAGAAGTAGACGTCATTATCAACTATCTGCGGGAGCATGCTTTTATTGCCGCAAGTTAGTCTAGGTACAATTTTTAAACCTTTATCAATCTTTAATTCAGGAGAAATACCTTTGATCAAGCCCCATGGCTCAGATACCCTCAATCCATTACTAGTCACTGATGAGCAACAGCGACAACAGCTATTACTGGAAGCAGAAGGACTACCTTCAGTTGTGCTTAATTCCGCTGCAGCTGCCAATGCCGTGATGCTTGGCGCTGGTTACTTTAACCCCTTGACCGGTTATATGAATCTTGCTGATTCACTTGAAGTAGCCGCCAATTTGCAAACCCGCGATGGCCTTTTTTGGCCTGTTCCGGTAATGAATCTGGTAGAGGATATCAGTGCTATCTCAGGTGCTGAGCGAATTGCTTTGCGCGATCCCAACACTGAGGGGAACCCAGTGATGGCTATTATGGATGTCGATGCCATCGAAGCAGTCACTGACGCGCAAATTGATACCATGGCGGAACAAATTTTTGCCACTCTGGATCCCGAGCATCCGGGTGTCGCTACCTTCACTGGCCTAGGTCGCCATTTGGTATCTGGCAACATACAGGTATTGAGCCTCAGTTATTTCCAAGCAGATTTTCCCGATACCTTCAGAACCGCGGTCGAAATTCGCAATGAAATCGCTGAGCGCGGTTGGCAAAAGGTAGTGGCGTTTCAAACTCGCAATCCCATGCATAGAGCCCATGAAGAATTATGCCGCATGGCAATGGAGCGTTTGGATGCCGATGGCGTTGTGGTGCATATGCTATTGGGCAAACTTAAGAAGGGTGATATTCCCGCCTCAGTGCGCGATGACTGTATTCGCAAAATGGTAGAGCTGTATTTCCCCGCCAATTCAGTGATGGTTACTGGTTACGGTTTCGATATGCTCTACGCTGGCCCGAGAGAGGCCGTCCTGCATGCAGTATTTCGCCAAAACATGGGTTGCACACATCTTATTGTTGGGCGTGATCATGCTGGGGTTGGCGACTATTATGGTGCTTTTGATGCACAGACTATTTTTATTGAACAGGTGCCAGCGGGTGCATTAGAGATTGAAATATTCAATGCTGACCATACAGCTTTTTCAAAAAAACTGGGTCGTGTGGTGATGATGAATGAAGCGGAAGATCACACCAAAGATGATTTTATCCTGCTGTCCGGCACCAAGGTACGGCAGATGCTAGGGGATGGTATCGCGCCGCCACCGGAATTCTCACGTCCTGAGGTAGCCCAGATATTGATGGATTACTACCAACTTGAGACAGCCTGATCATTATGGCTGATTATGATGTTTTCAATGGCGACGCCGATGGTATCTGCGCTCTGCTACAACTGCGGCTAGCCGAACCAAGGGAATCCGAGTTGGTTTCCGGAGTAAAACGAGACATCAATCTTTTGAGACGAGTACAGGCTAATGCGGGGGATCGTGTGACTGTACTCGATATCTCCATGGATAAAAACCGAGCTGATCTGCATCGCATACTCGATGCTGGGGCAGAGGTGTTTTACGTCGACCACCATTTTGCCGGTGAAGTGCCTGCCTCGGCCGCGTTAAAAAGTATGATTAATGAAGCACCTGATGTTTGCACTAGCTTGCTAGTTAATCATTATTTGCGTGGCGCCTATGCCACTTGGGGTGTCGTTGGCACCTTTGGTGATAACCTTGTGAAAAGCGCCTTGGGCATGGCGAAAAATCTTGATCTGTCAGTAGCGCAATTAAATAGCCTTGAGAGCCTTGGTGTTTATATTAACTATAACGGCTATGGCTCAACAGTCGAGGATTTGCATTTCGATCCAGTAGCGCTCTATCAACTAGCCTCAAGATATTCTAGCCCACTGGATTTTATTGCTGATGAGAGCGATAGCTTCAATCGGCTAGAGGCAGGCTATCAGCAAGATTTAAGCTTTGCTCTGGAAGCTGAGGCTGTGGTGAGCAATGATGCGGTGGCAGTAATTGCCTTGCCGGATGAGCCATGGGCACGTCGCGTGGGTGGCGTGTTTGGTAATCAGCTGGCCAACCAAAACCCAGATCGCGGTCATGCGGTGTTAACCACCAAAGACAATGGAAATTATTTAGTCAGTGTGCGCGCACCATTGAACAATAAAACTGGGGCAGCGGCTCTTTGTCGCCAGTTCCCCACAGGTGGTGGTCGCGAAGCTGCTGCTGGTATTAATGACTTACCTGCTGATAAGCTAGACCAGTTTATTGACATATTTACGAAGGCCTATCAATGACTAATAGTAAGATCGAGCGTCCTTTTTCTATTTTAGGTATCCAACAAATCGCTGTTGGCGGCATGGATAAACAGCAATTACGTGGCTTTTGGGTTGATTTACTCGGGCTTGAATATCGCGACACGTTTATCAGTGAAAGCGAAAATGTCGATGAGGATATTTGCCAGATGGGCGCAGGCGATTTTGCTGTCGAAGTGGATCTTATGCAGCCATTAGATGTGGACAAAAGACCGCGAGTCGATAGTCCTGCGCTCAATCATGTCGGTTTATGGGTGGACAATTTATCAGCCGCGGTAGACTGGTTAACTGCGCAGGGCCTGCGCTTTACACCCGGTGGTATTCGCAAGGGTGCGGCGGGTTACGATGTGTGCTTTGTGCATCCAAAGGGCAATGATGAGTTTCCATTGAGCTCTCAGGGCGTACTGGTCGAGCTAGTGCAGGCACCTGATTCAGTGATCAATGCCTACAGGGTGCTCGCCGAGGCTTAAATTACGCAATTTCAATGGTTTAGGGTGCAATTGTGGTTGGTTTTCTGTAAGCTTCGCGCCATTCCGGACCAGCTCCACATGCCTACTCATATTTGCCACTCAGGTCCAAAGTCGGCAACACTGTAAAAGACGATTTTATGACCTTTGATGAACTGGGCTTGTCTGCTCCTATTCTAAAAGCTATTGCCGCTCAAGGTTATAGCGAACCCTCGCCAATTCAGGCCAAGGCTATTCCTGCGATTCTAGCAGCCCATGATGTTATGGCTGCGGCACAAACGGGAACCGGCAAAACAGCTGGGTTTACTCTGCCCATTCTGGAGCGTCTTTCGGTTGGTCGTCGTGCCGGTTCGAATCAGGCACGCACATTGATTCTGACGCCAACCCGTGAGTTGGCCGCCCAGGTCGGAGAGAGTGTTGCGCTGTATGGCAAGCATCTCAATCTGCGCTCTGCAGTGGTATTCGGCGGTGTAAAAATTAACCCGCAGATGATGAAGTTGCGTCGCGGTGTGGATATTTTAGTGGCAACACCGGGTCGTCTAATGGATTTGCACAGCCAGAATGCAGTGCGGTTTGACCACCTTGAGGTATTGGTGCTCGATGAGGCAGACCGTATGCTGGATATGGGTTTTATCCACGATATTAAACGCATTATTGGTCTGCTACCGAAACGCCGTCAGAACCTGATGTTCTCGGCGACATTCTCCGATGATATTCGTCAATTGGCCAAGGGCCTTGTGCGCAACCCGATTGAAATATCGGTGAGTCCACGCAATACCACAGCTGCCTCAGTAGAGCAGTGGATTTGCCCTGTAGACAAAAAGCGTAAAGGCCCTCTGTTGATCAAGTTGATAAAAGAGGGCGGTTGGGACCAGGCATTAGTTTTTACTAAAACCAAACATGGCGCCAATAAACTCACCAAACAGCTGGATGCCGCGGGTATTACGGCAGCCGCTATTCATGGTAATAAAAGTCAGGGTGCGAGAACCAGAGCATTGGCCGATTTTAAGGCGGGTGAAATTCGTATTTTAGTGGCTACCGATATTGCCGCCCGCGGTCTGGATATTGAGCAACTGCCGCAGGTGGTAAATTTTGATTTGCCCAATGTCTCAGAGGACTATGTGCATCGCATCGGTCGCACGGGACGCGCTGGCGCCACTGGTCAGGCTATTTCATTGGTCAGTGCCGATGAGGTAGACCTGCTATCTGATATTGAGCGATTGACGCAAAAGTTATTGGAGCGTCGCGAAATTGACGGTTTTGAGCCAGACCATAGCGTGCCAGAAACGACGCTTAATAAGCCAGTGCGTCGCAAAAAACCGCGTAAACCCCTAAATCGTGATACCAGTGCCAGAGACAATAGTCGGCATAACAATAAGTCGACTCGGAGCAAAAAACGCTCTGTCTATGGTCATGGTCCAAAGGCCGGAAACAAGCTCAAATCCAGTGGCCGCAATGCCAGCGGGCGCAAGCGCGCCTCATCGGGCGACGCCAATCGCACATCAGGGCGCAGATAGTTTCAACTTAAAACGACTGATACTGCCCTGGTGTGTTTCAACACTTCCTTTTCTATTTACTGTAATTATTGAGAGAACCCCTGTTAATGTTTGAATTTCACTTTAATAAAGTCGCTACGCTGCGGAGTGATATTTTGTCCGGCTTGACCGTCGCCCTGGCGCTGGTGCCTGAAGCTGTGGCCTTTGCCTTTGTTGCTGGTGTCGATCCATTGGTCGGTCTCTATGCGGCTTTTATGGTCGGCTTAATTACCGCTTGTATTGGTGGTCGACCCGGTATGATTAGCGGTGCGACTGGTGCATTAGCAGTGGTGATGGTATCGCTGGTGGCCCAACATGGTGTCGAATATTTATTTATCACAGTGGTGCTGATGGGCCTGCTACAGATCGCCGCAGGGTTACTAAAATTGGGCAAGTTTATCCGTATGGTACCTTATCCGGTGATGCTCGGTTTCGTAAATGGGCTGGCAATTGTGATCTTTTTAGCGCAGTTGGGACAGTTTGGTGAATCGGGTCAGCCAGGTTGGTTAGATGGCACCTTTATGCAGGGCACCATTATTGATGTCGCTTGGTTGCAGGGGCATGAGCTGTATATGTTGGTAAGCTTGGTGCTAGTGACCATGATAATTATTCATTCGCTACCGCGTTTTACTAAGGCGCTGCCATCATCTCTGGTGGCTATCTTGGTGGTGACAGGATTGGTATTGGGGCTGGATTTAAATACCAAAGTCGTTGGTGATGTTGCCTCTATCAGTGGTGGTTTGCCGCGGTTTCATATTCCGGAAGTACCATTCAATCTGCAAACCCTATGGATTATTTTGCCCTATGCCATTATTTTGGCGGCGATAGGTTTAATTGAGTCGCTGCTGACATTGCGTCTTATTGATGAAATTACCGAAACCCGCGGTCGCGGCAATCGCGAATGTATCGGTCAGGGAGTGGCCAACACAGTAACGGGATTTTTCGGCGGCATGGGTGGTTGTGCCATGATTGGGCAGAGTATGATCAATGTTAATTCTGGCGGTCGTGGCCGTATGTCGGGTATTAGTGCGGCACTGTTTTTATTACTCTTTATCTTGGTAGCTTCACCATTAATTGAGCAGATACCGCTAGCGGCGCTAGTGGGTGTGATGTTTATTGTGGTGATCGGTACTTTTGAGTGGTCGAGCTTTCGTATTATCGGTAAGGTGCCGCGGAGTGATGCATTGATTCTGGTGACAGTGTCGGCGGTAACTGTGGCAACTGATCTGGCGGTGGCAGTGGTGGTTGGTGTAATTATCTCGGCTTTGGTTTTTGCATGGGAGCATGCTAAATATATTCGTATTGAATCCCGTGAAGACCATAAAGGCTCAACGGTTTATGCGGTCACTGGGCCATTGTTCTTTGGTTCGGTAACCTCGTTTCTTGAGCGCTTTGATCCCTCTAAGGACAATACTGATGTCGTTATCGATTTTGCCCGTTCACGAGTGGCTGATCACTCCGGTTTGGAGGCTATTGACACCCTCGCAGAGCGTTATGAAAATGCAGGTAAAACACTGCATCTCGTGCATCTCAGCGAAGAATGCCGCAAACTACTCAAGAGGGCGGGTAGCCTAGTTGAAGTCAATGTGATTGAAGATCCAAAATATTTTGTTGCAGAGGATAGTCTAGCCTGATGGATTTAAGATTGGCGATTTTTAAACCGATGCTTAAGCTCGCCATGGAGCGCAGTGGTCATGGCAAGGTGCTGGGTTTTGAAATAACTAAAATTGGCCGCGGCGAAGTGGAGATGCTGTTTCCTTACAAGGAGGAGGTGGTCGGCAATCCGGTGACTGGCGTGGTCCATGGTGGGGTTATTGTCAGCCTGTTAGACACTTGCTGTGGCTGTGCGGCAATTACCATGCTCAAAGGCCCAATGGTCACACCGACGATGGATCTGCGCCTTGATTATATGCATCCGGCCGCGCCACATCAGGCAATTTATGTCTCGGCTAAAGTGTATCGGGATACCTCTAATGTTATCTTCTGCCGTGGCTCGGCTTGGCAGGACGATCCTGAGAATCCTATTGCCCATTGCGTTGCGACCTTTATGAAGGTGGAAACGCCCAGTGTTTCATTTAGCAACGTGGTGCGTCGTCGTTTTAATCGTTTGCTTCGCGGAGATAAAGCATATGAGCGGGAGGCAGATAAATGACGATATCGGAGCAAGCACTCAAGGTCGATTTGTTGCGGGCAAAGCAGGAGAGCAATCCACAGCTGATTTTGGATCTGATTCCCTACAGCAGTTTTATCGGTGCTCAGGCAAAAATGGATACTGATCAGGTGTTGTACTGGTTAGATCGCCGCCCATCAAATATTGGTAATCCCTCATTGCCCGCTATACATGGCGGTGTGATCGGAGGGTTTCTGGAGCTATCAGCAGCGATAGAAATTCTTTATACACTGGATGTCAATCTGGTGCCCAAGGTAGTCGACTTTTCATTGGATTACCTGCGTCCCGGGCGTTATAAAACAACCTACGCCAACTGCACTGTGCTGCGACAGGGTAAGAAGCTGGTGAATGTCACCGCTACTGCGTGGCAGGATGATCCGCAGACACCCATTGCCAATGCCCGCTGCCATTTCCTTATTTCCTAGATAAAAATTCTCACTAGCGCTTGAAATTGTTGTGCTTGCCCCCATCTTGAAAGACAACAAAATCTATTGTCTTTTTGATCAGGAGAAACAACGGAAATGACAGCCAAAGCGAAATCAGGTACCGAGACCCTAGGTTTTCAAACCGAGGCAAAACAGTTACTGCACCTAATGATCCACTCCTTATATTCCAACAAGGAGATCTTTCTTCGAGAATTAATATCCAATGCGTCCGATGCCACAGACAAGTTGCGCTTTGAGGCGTTGGAGAATTCAGCGCTCTATGAAGACGATGGTGAATTGCGTATCCGCATTGCCATTGATGAGGAAGCCAAAACGGTGGAGATCTCTGACAATGGTATTGGTATGTCGAGAGATGAAGTTATTACTAATCTAGGTACCATTGCTAAATCGGGCACAGCCGAGTTTCTCAAGAACCTCACTGGTGATCAGAAGCAGGATTCACAGCTAATCGGTCAATTTGGTGTAGGCTTTTACTCCTCTTTTATTGTCGCTGAGCGGGTGGTTGTAGAGACTCGCAGAGCAGGTGCTGCCGCTGATCAGGCGGTGCGTTGGAGTTGTGAAGGAGAGGCCGATTACCAGATCGAGACGATTGAACGCGCTGAGCGCGGCACCTCGATTACTCTGTATCTGAAGTCAGAAGAACATGAATTTGCCAATGACTGGCGTCTGCGCAGTATTGTTAAAAAATATTCAGATCATATTGCTATCCCAGTGCAGATGCTCAAGCCTGTGACGCCGCCAATGCCCGGTGCTGACGAGGAAAACGCTGAGGATATTGAAGATGCGGAGATCGTACCTGAATGGGATGCGGTTAATGATGCTCAGGCGTTGTGGACCAAATCCAGAAATGAGGTTTCCGATGATGAGTACAAAGAGTTTTACCGCCATGTATCGCATGATTTTGCCGAGCCCCTAGCTTGGAGCCACAATCGCGTTGAGGGCAAGCAGGACTACACCAGCCTGCTCTATATCCCCGGTATGGCACCTATGGATCTCTATCAGCGCGAAGCTGCGCGGGGTATCAAACTGTATATCAAGCGTACATTTATTATGGATGATGCAGAGCAGTTTATGCCGATGTACCTGCGTTTTATCAAAGGTGTGTTGGATAGCGCCGATTTGCCGTTAAATGTTTCCCGAGAGATTTTGCAGAGCACGCCAATGGTTGACAGTATTCGTGCGGCTCTAACCAAGCGCGTATTGGATATGCTGGCCAAGTTAGCTAACAACGAGCCGGAGAAATACGCCACTTTCTGGTCCCAGTTCGGCGCAGTGTTAAAAGAGGGTCCCAGTGAAGATCATAGCAACCGTGAAAAGATCGCTAAGCTATTCCGTTTTGCCAGCTCTACCAGTGAAGGCGCCGAACCAACCGTCAGCTTGGCAGACTATGTTGAGCGGATGAAGGGAGGGCAGGATAAGATTTATTATGTCACTGGCGACAGTCATTCTGTGATTGCCAACAGCCCCTACTTGGAGGTATTTAGTAAGCATGGTATCGAAGTGCTGCTGATGTCTGACCGTATCGATGAGTGGATGATGGGCTATCTGACTGAATTCGATGGTAAATCCTTCCAAGATGTGGCGCGCGGTGAGTTGGATTTAAGCAAAATTACCGGTGAAGAGAGCGAGTCTAGCACTGATGATAATGCCAAAAAGGACTCTGAAGATGCCGAGCAGGATGAGCTGTTGAGCCGTATCAAGTCGCTATTGGATACCAAGGTAGAAGAGGTGCGCAGTACCAGTCGACTCACCAGTTCCCCCGCCTGTCTGGTTGTGGGTGACAATGATATGGGCGAGCAAATGCGTAAAATCATGCAGGCTGCAGGTCAGGCAGTGCCAGAGACTAAACCGATTCTAGAGATTAATATGCAGCATCCACTGGTCACTAAGCTTGATGCGGAAGCAGACGAGGAAGCTGCTGGTCGCTTGGCCAGAATCCTGTTTGATCAGGCGGCGCTGTCTGCGGGGCGACCACTGGAAAACCCTGCCGAATTTGTGCAGGAGCTCAATCGTCTGATGTTTAACTAGTGTATTGCTGAGTAATCGTAAAAAGCGTCCTTTTAAGGGGCGCTTTTTTACTTACTGCGCTTATAATGCTCGCTGGCAGTCCAACTTGTAGGAGTTGTTTTGAGTCTTAATAAAAATCATAAAGTAGCAGTGTTGGGTGGTGGCAGTTTTGGTACCGCCATTGCCAATATGATTGCCAGAAATCATTATCCTACTCGGCTCTGGCTCCGCAGTGAGGAGCGAGCCCAGCGTATTCAAGAATCGAGTGAGAACGCCGATTATTTGCCCGGTTATCAGCTCAGTGATGCTCTGCAGATAGGCTCGGACTTAGAGCAGATGCTCAGTGATGTTGATACGGTATTCTTTGCAGTGCCCAGTTCTGCAATTCGTCAGGTAGCTCGGGAGGCTCAGCCTTATTTATCTGCCGATACGGCCGTTATTAGTACCGCCAAAGGTATAGAGTCCGATAGCTTTCTGTTGCCCAGCCAGATTCTGGAGCAGGAG
>JASLVT010000030.1 GCA_030741175.1 Porticoccaceae bacterium | reverse complement strand
GTGTTTATCGGTACTGGTGCGCGGTTACAAAGTATTGCGCGCGCCTATGATGAATTTACTGAAAGCAGTTTGCGCAACAGTAGTAGCGATCTTTCGACGCAACAGCCTTTGATCGAATACGCCAATCGTATTGTTGATATTATGGGCTCTCAGACTTCGGGTCTCTCAAGTGCCCTCGACCAGTTTTTTGCCACGGCCAGTGATTTAAGCACTGATCCAGCATCAACCATTCAGCGCAAGTTATTTGTTCGCGATGCCGACGCACTGGCATCGCGGTTTCGTGAACTGTCCGGACATCTCGGTGCCATTGAACAGGAAGCGCGCTCGAATATTGACCTACAGGTCAGCACGATTAACACCTTGTCTGCACAACTTGTTGCGGTTAATTCCCAGTTAAGCGGTAAGATTTCCATAGATAAACAGCCTCCGGGCTTACTTGATCAACGGGACCGAATTCTTCGTGAATTAGCGGAAATCAGCAAGATCCATGTGGCTGAAACCGCCAGTGGTGAAGTGGCCGTGCGTCTGGGCAGTGGTTCGGGCTCATTGATCGTCGATGGCAAAGAGTCAGTAGATCTCGGCGTTAACTTCGATAACAATGATCCAGGTAGAGTCGATATTATCGTTGACCCTTATGGAGATGCGCGCGCCTCTAGTTCAGTGAGCAGTGGTGTGTTGGGCGGGCTAATAAATTTCCGCAGTCAGACCCTTGGGCCAGCGATGGATAACTTAGATTATCTCGCCCAAACTGTGGTGAAAGAGGTTAATCAAATTCACACCTCAGGCCTCGATGCGCGAGGCGAACGCGGTACAGAGTTATTTCAAATTGATTCAGTGTTTGATGTTAGCTCTCCCACGGTTAACTCGGATATTGATATCGAGATTGAGGTGATCGATCCTGAGGCCTTTTCATTTTCACCTTTCCAAATCCGCTGGATGGCAGAGGATAATGTTTGGCGCATAGAGGATGGTAGCACTGGCGCAGTCACCTATGCTCAACCAGATTTGGAGGGTTTTGCCCATGCGGGATTGCAGCTTAATTCAGTCGGTAGACTTAAAGATGGTGACACCTTTTACATTGAACCTGTAGAGCGGCCAGCGGCTGGTTTTAAACTGATTCAAACCGACCCGCTGGCGATAGCGGCAGCAGAGCGGTTGCGAGTTACTGCCAGTGACGCCAATATCAGTGAATCGAAAGTGTCGCTATCCTATGATCAGGAACCACAGTTTACCGGCTTTGCCAACGGCACTGATATGCTGAGTCTGGGTAATAATTCCAGCACCGCCGCCGGCGTTGAATACAGCGCAAATAACCTTGAGCCCGCAGTGATAATTCCCCGCGGTGCGGACAATGTTGCTTTGATGATGGAAGTGCCGCATGACAGTAATCTGCGTTTGCAGGTGATGAATAGCGAAGGGGTACATATCCTTGGTCACAGTATTGATGCCGCAACGCAGACAGCAATGCTATCTGGAGACAGCGGCTTTAATGCTGATAGCACCTACAGCAGTACCTATCTTAATGCCGTTGGCACCGATGCCTATATGGACATGGACCTCACCTATGGCTTTTTAGCCACTAGTATTGAGCGTCAGGAATGGGTGCCCAATGCCAGTGGTGATGGGTTGCAAGAACAAACCATCAATATAAATGCTCAAGTAGAGACAGCACCCGTACGCCTACAGGAAAATGTCTCTGGTGTTACAGTCGACCTGATTGCCGCCGATAGTCTAGTGCTAAATGGGCATTCGCTGACGGCGCTCACTATCGCTGATGGCACTGAAAGTTCTGCGGCGACCATGGCTAGCTGGTTAAACAGCGCGACAGCCAGCACTGGCGTCACCGCCACTGCCAGCAATATTATTACTGCGTCGAAAGAGGATATAGATCTTCTTCAACAGGTGCGCATCAATAATGTGTTGATAGCTGGAGCTGCTAGCATTGATGCATTATCGGTTGCAATTAATGCCGAGTCTGCGACCACCAATGTGGTCTCTTATGTCAATCGAGATGGAGATCTAGTGCTCAGCAATGCCATCGGTCATGAGGGGAAGTCAATAACTCTGAGCAATCCAGATGCATCCTCTACAACCAATGCGTTGGGTCAGCTAAATCAAACCTATGCTGGTCGCCTACATTTGGATAGCAGCGATAAAATTCGCTTTACCTTTGGTACCGATGGCGTGCCAGCAGATCTGGCGGTATTGGGTCTGCGCACGGGTGTTTATATGGATGGTGCTGCAAGCGAAGATCTCGCCGTCTTTGTGACAGGTTCGGGCAATGCCAATATTGCTGCGGGCTTCTCGGCGCCGACGCCAGGCAATGTTGCAGAGGAATCACCCTTTAGCGTTGATTTTATTTCTGAGACAGAATACAGCATCACTGATACAGCCACCGGCACAGTGGTCGCCACACGAAACTACACCGCTGGAGAGGACATTCACTACCAAAGTCTGACACTAGCGTTTGATAGCGCACCTAAAACTGGTGATCGTTTTGTTGTCGATGGCAATGAGGGCGGCATCGGTGATAACGGCAATATGCTGTTACTGGTTGCACTGCAAGATAAGCCGGTTCTGGCCAATGGTCGCACCATTAGTGATGGTTATATTGATTTGGTTAGCACAGTGGGCAATAAAGCCACGCTGGGCAAAATTTCGCAGGAAGCGTTGCAGGTGGTCTACGATCAGGCAGTTGAATCGAGAGATCAGGTGTCTGGCGTCAGCTTGGATCAGGAAGCGGCGGACCTTATTCGTCTGCAGCAGGCCTATCAGGCTTCAGCACAAATTATTCAAATGTCATCAAAGATATTTGATTCTATCTTGGGCATTCGTTAAGGCGGTTAATGATGAAAATTTCAACCGGACAGATATTTGATCGCGCGGTCACTCAGATGAGTACCCAGCAGGCTAAGGTTGCAGAAATGCAGGCTCAGCTGGCATCGGGTAAGCAAATTATGCAGACCAGTGATGATCCCGATAAGGCGGGTTTAATACAGCGTCTCAATAGCGCCTACAATCGGCAGGAGACCTATGAGAGCAGCCTTGATCGTGTGGAGGACCGGCTAACCGCAGAGGAATCTGCGCTGACTGCCACGGACAATATTTTGCAACGTATCCGTGAACTTGCCGTACGAGCGAGTTCCGATACGCTGTCGGCAGCCGATCGAGAGATTCTATCAATTGAGGTTTCTACGTTAAGGGATGGTTTACTGGCGCTGGCCAATACCAGAGATGTGGGTGGCAATTATGTGTTTGCCGGCTCCGCTGTTCATACCGTTCCCTTTGCGCCTGATGAGGCGGGCAATATCAGTTATCAGGGTGACGATAACTATGTTGCTGTCGATGTCTCTGAGCAGCGTCGACTCAATATGAATCGTCCGGGCAATGAAGTTTTTTCAAGTTTGATACGTCAGGAATCTGACGGTACTGCTCAACGTGTAGGCTTCTTTGCTGTTGTTGAGGACTTTAGTACGGCGCTGAAAAATAATGATACTGGCGGTATTCACCGCAGTCTTGCCGAAGTCGATCAGTTGTCTGCCTCGGTCTCTGTGTCATTGGCTGATGTAGGTAGTCGTCTAAGTGTTGTGGACTCTCAGCGCGATATGTTGGCGGATGCTAAGTTGCGTTACAAAGCGCTGTTATCTAACGCTGAAGATCTCGATTATGCCACTGCGGTAACCCAGTTATCAGCAGAGTTGTTATCTCTTGAGGCGGCTCAGAGCAGTTTTGCAAAAATTTCACAATTGAGTTTGTTTAACTATATTCGTTGATTAGGAATTGACCGATGGCCGATGCCAGTAGTGTTTCTTCACAGGTACTTACCACCTTGGGCGTAGGCTCCGGTTTGGATGTGTTCAAACTGGCCAAGGATTTGACCGATGTGGAAAAAGTGCCAAAGCAGGAGGCGATTCAAGATAGTATTGATGCCACTGAGGCATCGATCTCGGGTTATGGTTTGGTCACCTATCAGGTCGGTTTATTACAGCAGGCCTTTGAAAATCTGAATGATGCTGACGAGTTGGCCACGAGCACGGGTACATCGTCTGATACCAGCGCGATTAGCTTAACGTCTGTGGATGGCTCGGCAGAGACTGGCGCTTACGACATAACTGTCACCAGGCTGGCGCAAGAACAGCGTATGATCTCTGATGAGTACGCCAGTACAACGGCGAGCTTAAATGCGAGCTCATTTGATATTTCTATTACAGTAGGCAATAGCTCAACCACGACCACGGCGGTGACGGTGTCGACGCCGACGCCGGCAGGTGTTGTCTCTGCAATCAATGCTGCAAATACGGGGGTCACCGCCTCATTGGTAGATGCTGGGATCAATGGCAGTAACTACCGCATTATTCTCTCCGGCGAGACCGGCAGTGAGGGCGCATTTACCGTGACTTCATCGCCCGATCTCGGTTTTGGTGATAGCGGTAACACGCTGCAGGCGGCGCAAGATGCAGCCATCAACTTTGATGGCCTTACTGTGACCCGCGCTAGCAATGAAATTAATGATGTGATTGAAGGAGCGACGTTTTTATTGACTGAGACCACGAGCTCAGCTGTACGCTTAAATATTACCAGCGACAAAAGCACCTTAAAGACCAACCTGCAAACCATGATCACTACTTATAATGATCTCAATACCATGTTCGCTGAGTTAACTGCCGCGGGATCAGAGGCAGAGTTGGGTGGTGCACTGGCTGACGATACCTCGTTGGTGCGCCATCTAAGATCTCAAATTCGCTCTGCGGTGTTTGCCGATTCATCGACCACCTCTGGCGATATTAATGCCTTGCGTGATCTGGGTATAAGCATCGATAGAACGGGGGATCTTACCTTTGATGAAACCTTCTATGATAGCGTTATTGGCTCTAGCTACGATGATGTGGTGATGATGCTATCCGCCAATACCAGCAATCAAAGTCTCTATGGCTCGGCCGACAGGGGCTTGGCTCAGGATGTTGCCACTACGCTTGAGGGCTTCAGCGAGAGCACCGGCGTATTGACCACCAGAACAACTAGTGCCGAGGAGGAGTTGGACGATTTTAAAGAGGAGCTGGTGAAGCTTGAGGCGAGGATGGAAAATGTGTATCAGCGCTACCTCACCCAATTTACCGCGATGGAGACGTTGATGGCGAGCATGGATACCACCAAAGATTATCTTGAAGGCCAGCTAGAGCAGTTGTCAAAAGCCTATGATAACTAGCTTAAAAGCTAATTTTTTCCAGGCAAAAAAAACCCGATAAGTGACTATCGGGTTTTGATGAGCTAACCCAGCTCAGGGGTTTTACAGGTGTTTATTTCAGCAGTGCTAATACAGTTTGTGCCTGCTGGTTAGCCTGTGCCAACATTGCAGTACCGGCTTGCGCGATAATTTGGGTCTTCGCTAAGGCAGTACTTTCTGCAGCATAATCAGCATCCTGAATGCGGCTGATGGCAGATTGAGTATTCATTGATACGTTGCTCAGATTATCAACAGTGTGCTCAAGTCTGTTAATTGCCGCACCATAGGTGGCGCGCTGCGTGTTCAATGCTGTAATAGCTACGTCAACATCTTGAATTGCAGCAGTAGCATTGGTGATGTCCTGAATGTCTCCAGTCAGACCCAAGTCGCCATCGTCTGATAGGTCACCGAAGTCAACAGTCATGGTCTGTGACGCATCAGCACCGATTTGGTAGGTTACTGTACCGCTAGATCCGGCGCTGTCGTCTATTAAATTACTGCCGTTCCACTGAGTATTATCGCCAACTCGGCCAATTTCAGTAATCAGTTGCTGATATTCGAGATCCAACTGGTCTTGGTCAGTGGATCCATCAAGGGTGCCATTGGCAGCCTGCACGGCTAACTCGCGCATACGCTGAAGCATATCACCGATTTCAATTGCAGCGCCGTCGGCAGTTTGAATCATTGCAATAGCATCATTGGCATTTTTAACTGCCATATTCAAACCTTTTATCTGAGCAGTCATAGTATTTGCCATCGCCATACCCGCGGCATCATCCGCTGCGGAATTGATTTTCAGACCAGTGGATAGTCTCTCCATAGCCTGAGTAGCGGCACGTTCGTTTCTTGATAGGGCGTTTGCCGTTAAAGTTGCGGCAACGTTTGTGTTAATAACAGCCATTTTTAAGTCCTCACCTGTAAAAAATTAGTTGTTTCAATCAACAGACCGATCTTGCCTGACCTGCGAATACTCTAAATATCGGCAGGGTCTGGAGAAACTTGAGTCTTTTAACGTGAGAAGTTTTTAGAAGTGTTGGAATGGATAGTAATGGATGCAGAGCGTCACAAAGCCCCTGGCTGAAGGGGCTCTGTGAGATCTCGCATAACTTTGCTATGAATTAGTAACTTGTCATTCATAGCGGGGCTCTTTATCTAACTTTTATCCTTTTAGCAGTGCTAGTACAGCTTGGTTCTGCTGATTAGCCTGCGCTAGCATGGCGGTGCCAGCTTGCTGGATAATTTGGGTTCGAGCCAGTTCAGTGGTCTCTGCAGCATAATCGGCATCTTCAATACGGCTACGAGAAGCCGCCGCGTTTTGCGAGACATTAGTCAGGTTATCAATTGCGTATTCAAGGCGATTCATCCCGGCACCGAATACAGCGCGTTGCGCGTTAATGCCATTAATTGCAGTGTCCAACGAGGCAATCGCTGCATTGGCATCTGCGTCAGTATCGATTTTAATCGCAGAGATGTCTGTGCCATAGACACCAGATAGCGCGGTAACGCCTGCTGTTGTCTCAGAGACTGTTTGCGCAGTGCCATCTCCACTGATGGTTGGTGGTACTGTTACAACCTCGGCATTATCATAGGTCAGGGTTAATTTGCCTGTACCATCAGATGCGGTGAGGCGAGTAAGAGAACCATCGGCCTCAATCGCTGTGGCAAGTTCGGCAACGCTGGATAGGCCGCTGGCATCGAGAGTCACGGTATTCTGACCATCGCTGATTACAAATTCCCCTAAGGCGGCTACATCTCCGTCGGCGATAGTGAAATCATAGACTGCTTGTACGCCTGCGACATTAGTAGTAGAGGCATTGAGATTCCAATCGCCAAAGGCAACACTCATTGTCTGCAGTGAATTACCGCCGACTTGGAACACTGCGGTACCATTGCTGGAGGTTCCGGCGCTACCGTCTAATACGTTTTCACCGTTCCACTGTGTTTGGTTGGCAACGCGTTCAATTTCTGTCCGCAATTGCACAAATTCTAAGTTCAAACTGCTCTGGTCAGTAGAAGTCACTGTACCATTGGACGCTTGAACGGCAAGCTCACGCATGCGTTGCATCATATTGCCGATCTCGATGGAGGCTCCATCTGCAGTTTGAATCATGCTAATCGCATCGTTTGCATTTTGTACTGCTTTATCAAGACCTCTGATCTGTGCAGTCATTCTTGAAGAGACAGCTAGTCCAGCAGCATCATCTTTAGCAGAGTTAATGCTCTTGCCTGTTGATAGACGCTCCATGGTGGCAGCCATATCTCGGTCATTTCTCGACAGCGCGTTTGTTGTCATCGTCGCTGCGATATTGGTATTAATAACAGCCATTTTGTATTCCTCATTTGTTCATTCAAGTTATGCGCCTGAGTTAAAAGAACCTCAGGACAGTTGTTAAATCGATGGGCCGCGAGTTACGCACGGTTGCCAATCCTGAGGCGTCGATTTAAAACGTCTTACATGAATTCCTTTCATCGATAACCAACCGCAGAGCTAACGCCAAACGGACCGGTTACAGTTAGGTAAATGCAAAAGCGATGCCAACTTGCGGAGAAATGCCGCTTTTAAGAATAAAAAACGTTTAATATCAATGGCTTATAATTTTCGATGGTGCAGGAAAAACCACCACTTGCCGCACAAGTGGCAGTTATTTGCCGCTATTTTTTGCCACTCTGTCAAGAATCCGGCAGATTGCCTTATTAACGGAGTGCTGAGTGTCACACCTCAGTTAGGTGCGCTTTTGGAATGCTAGAACTTCTCGTCGAAAAGCACTCCTTTTAGTGATTCAATCTGTCTGGCGATGCGCAAAATGGCGTCACCAGGCACTTTGCGGATGACTTCACCGGTATTGGTGTCCGTCACTTGGACTACAAAACGCTTGGCACTGTCATCAACTGAAAAATGCAGGCTAGTCGGCACTTTTTTAACCGCTTCGTTAAGCGCGTCTATGGCATCCTCCAAATGTTTAAGTGTTTCATTCAGCTGTTGCAGCGACTCATCTTTACGAGCAGTAACAACGCGACTGACATCCTGAATACTTATCTCCGGCGTTTTCTCAGCAGGACTTAATGGCTGGGCGTCAGCAGGCGCAGAGCCTGATGGGGCTACTGGTTTTTGCTGCACTGCTACGGGTGCAGGTACCGTTTTGATATTAATTTCGTTACCTGACATGTTTCACACCATTTTCTTTGTAGCCAGCCCGAGGGTCTGACCGACAATCAAGGTAAGTCCATATGCTGTTTGGCAATCCAACCTTTCCTCGTCCTATCAATCGACAGCAAGTTATAAACCTTTAATAATAAATAGTAGATTTTTAAGTTGTAACTACGCTATCTAGCTTTCTACTCTGAGGTTATACTCTGATTCCTTTTTCATCATAGCTAGAACAGCGCAAATGAAGCTACAGATAATAAACGGCATCGATCGATTTACCGAGCTAACAGGCCGTACTTTGTCTTGGCTCACCATGCTGATGGTGGTCTTGGTAGTCGCCATTGTAGTGGGTCGGTACTTTCTTGGCTTGGGCTCTATTGCGCTTCAGGAATCAGTCACCTACTTGCATGCCATGGTGTTTATGCTTGGCTTAGCTTTTACGCTAAAACGCGGTGGTCATGTGCGTGTGGATATTTTTTATCGCAATTACTCTGTGCGTCGCCGGGCATTAGTTGATTTGATTGGCGGCATACTATTCTTAGTGCCATTTTGCCTATTTATCTTTATCAGTTGTTGGGACTATGTGCTGGCGAGCTGGGCTATCGCTGAGGGCTCCTCTGAGAACGACGGTATCGCGGCTGTGTATTTGCTTAAAACCCTGATGTTGATTATGCCGGTGACATTGCTTTTGCAGGCAATAGCCGAGTTGCTTAAGGCCCAGATGATTCTGAGGGGACATTCGGTTCAGTCAGACTCCACCGCTGATGCTGAGACCTTTCTGTAATGGCTGAAATGATTCCCTTTTTAATGTTTGTGACGGTGTGCTTGGTGCTAATGGCCGGTTACCCTGTGGCATTGTCTCTGGCTGGAACAGCATTACTGTTTGCTGCAGTGGGTAGTCTAACGGGTTATTTTGATATGGCTTTTCTGCAGGCGCGACCCAATCGCCTGTTTGGCACCATGGAAAATACCACATTAATAGCGGTTCCCCTGTTCGTTCTGATGGGTGTAATGCTGGAAAAGTCGCGGCTATCAGAGGATTTGCTTGAAAGCATGGCGGATTTGTTTGGCCGATTTCGCAGTGGGCTAGGTGTTTCGGTGGTGTTGGTGGGGGCGCTGTTAGCGGCTAGTACCGGCATTGTAGGAGCCACAGTGGTGACCATGGGTCTTATGTCATTGCCGACGATGCTGAAACGAGGCTATAGCCCTGCACAGGCAACGGGCGTTATTGCTGCGACCGGCACATTGGGACAAATTATTCCGCCATCTATTGCATTGGTGATTCTCGGTGATACTTTGTCGAGCGCCTATCAGCAGGCGCAACTGAATATGGGAATTTTCACACCCAAAACAGTATCCATAGGTGATCTATTTGTCGGCGCACTTATTCCCGGATTGATTTTGGTGGTGATGTACTGCCTCTATATGATTCTTGTGGCTCGACCATCGCTACTTGAGCTAGAAGATACTGCCTCTGCCAATCCCAGTTTGGCGAAGGTAATGCGCAACTTATTGCCGCCAGTGATTCTTATTTTTGCGGTATTGGGGTCTATACTGGCAGGCGCGGCCACCCCCACCGAAGCGGCGGGGGTCGGTGCTTTCGGTGCGACTATTTTAGCCGTTATAAAAGGACAACTTACTTTTGCTCGCTTGAAAGAGGTGGTGCAGAGCACGACAGAAGTCACTTCAATGGTTTTTTTAATATTAATTGGCGCCGCCATCTTTTCATTGGTTTTTCGCGGCTTTGGTGGTGAAGAATTAGTTGAACAGTTTTTTGCTGGGTTGCCTGGAGGTGTATTTACCGCCACATTGCTGGTGATGCTGGTTATCTTCTTGCTGGGCTTTATCCTCGATTTTATTGAAATCACTTTTGTTGTGGTACCTATCGTTGCTCCGGTGCTATTGGCGATGGGACTGGATCCGGTCTGGTTGGGTGTGATGATCGCAATTAATCTGC
>JASLVT010000305.1 GCA_030741175.1 Porticoccaceae bacterium | reverse complement strand
CTTGAAAAGAATAATTAACAACGGTCATCAATGGAACTGCCGCATTAAAAGCAACTAATATAAATACTGGAATTACAAATAACCAAGCTTTTTGATTTAAAGTTTTATTCATTATTCAATTATCCAATTATCTCCATAAGCATAAGTATATTTTTGATCAAAAGTAATATGTGCACTACCACTTGGTATTTGAGTTGAAGAATTTGCTAAGATTTTAATATTTCCGCTACTGCACTCAACATCAATTACTTTATGTCTACCAGTATCACTAACTCTTTTAATTTTAACCTGTATGCCATCATTAGAAAATTTAATAAACTCAGGTCTTATCCCTACCTGAGTTTTCTTAAAATTATTTTTTTTTGTATTAATTTTATTAGGCAATATTTTACCCCCGAAGTTAATTTGACCGTTTTCAATAGCACAAGGAAGAATATTCATACCTGGTGAGCCGATAAAATGCCCTACAAAAGTATGTTTTGGTTTTTCAAATAATTCTACAGGT
>JASLVT010000304.1 GCA_030741175.1 Porticoccaceae bacterium | reverse complement strand
CTTTATTTTGGTTAGGTGAAATATATTTTCTTCAAGAAAATTACATTGATTCCTCTGATTCTTTTAATGAACTAATTTCCACTTATGCGGAACATAGCAGGGTACCAGATGCAAATTTTAAATTAGGAATGATAAGTTTAAGGTCTGAAGATTCTAATAAGGCAAAAGAATATTTTAATTACTTAATTAACAATCACCCTGACTCTGGAGCTGGTATACTCGCAGCCGAAGAATTGAAAAAGTTTCAATAATACGTGGGTCGTTAGCTCAGTTGGTAGAGCAGTTGGCTTTTAATCAATTGGTCATAGGTTCGAATCCTATACGACCCACCAAGAGTTATGATTTATCTTCTAATTGGAGTTGGAGCTTTTTTTGGAGCAATCTCTAGATTTCTTTTGAGCTCATTTCTTACAAAAATAATGTTCTTTGGCTTTCCTTTAGGAACATTAGTCATAAATTTAATTGGTTGTTTTTTAATAGGAATTTTTTTAGCAATAAATTTCTCAA
>JASLVT010000303.1 GCA_030741175.1 Porticoccaceae bacterium | reverse complement strand
AGGTGTTCAATCAGTTGCGTGAAGAGTCAGGGCGGCCTCTATGCCAGATCAGCCGTATTCTAGCCTATACAGTCTAAATCTCAGCGATCAAATAAGCTCCACTTGTGTTTCTAAACACACCGGTGATAATATTGCCGCGTTTCCTAAGGGGCGGCCTACGTGGCCTGAGAAGCACCCTTTGAACCTGATCCGGATTATGCCGGCGTAGGAATAGGATTGTTGACCACATCACCTTTCACCACGTCTTTTTCCGGGTCTCCTTAACTTTTAGTTACTGAGGCTCTCTATGAATTTTTGTACTAGTATCTTTTCTAATAAGTTGTATCTCACTATGGCTCGCTGTGGGGCTTTTGTTGTGTCGGGTATTTTGTTTTTGTCTGTGGCATTAGCTGAGGGTTCTTCACCTGCTGAGGGCTCTTTACCCGCCAAGGGCTATCCCTCAGACATCGCAATCGATGAAGTGATCGTCAATGCGGATTTTCGTGAGGTTAGTTTACAGCAGTCAGCGCAGAGTA
>JASLVT010000302.1 GCA_030741175.1 Porticoccaceae bacterium | reverse complement strand
CTCTGGTTATTTCTGGTGTGGAATGTGTAAAAGTACAATGATGTGGTGGCTTTTTTGCATCCCATTAGCCCAATTTCACCTTGCGCGAAAAAAAAAGCCAAAATCAAAAAAAAAGCCAAAATCAAAAAAAAAAAGCCAAAATCAAAAAATAAAAGCCAAAATCAAAAAATAAAAGCCAAAATCAAAAAAATAAATCAGAAATGGAAAAATTAATTTTTTTTTTGATTTTGGCTTTTTTTTTCGCGAAAAACTTTCACCTTGCAAAAACGCGAAAAAAAAAGCCAAAATCAAAAAAAAAAAGCCAAAATCAAAAAAATAAAGCCAAAATCAAAAAATAAAAGCCAAAATCAAAAAATAAAAGCAAAATCAAAAAATAAAAGCCAAAATCAAAAAAATAAAGCACCAAAATTTACCTTGTGAAAAGTGATTTATTTTTTTGATTTTGGCTTTTTTTTTTGATTTTGGCTTTTTTTTTGATTTTGGCTTTTTTTTTGTGGGGGGTGTTTTGGGGGGTGGTAA
>JASLVT010000301.1 GCA_030741175.1 Porticoccaceae bacterium | reverse complement strand
CAATGCCGACGGCTGGATCCGCGACGACGCACAGAGTGCCCTCGCTGCGCGCTTGATTCACAACTACACCCTCAAGTACAACGACTTGTTGGGCGTGTACAAGCGCAAGAAGTTCCAAGTGACCGTGGGTGACGAATTGCCAGCAGGCATTGTCAAGCTCGCCAAAGTCTACGTGGCCAAGAAGCGCAAGCTGAAGGTCGGTGACAAGATGGCGGGTCGTCACGGAAACAAGGGTATTGTGGCCCGCATTGTCCGTCAGGAAGACATGCCGTTCCTCGAGGACGGAACCCCTGTGGACATTGTGTTGAACCCGCTGGGCGTACCCTCGCGGATGAACCTCGGCCAGATCTACGAAACCGTGCTCGGATGGGCAGGAGAGAAGCTTGGACGCAAGTTTGCGACCCCCATCTTCGACGGTGCCTCCATCCAAGAAATCTGCGACTTGACAGAAGAAGCAGGTGTGCCTGAGTTCGGGGTGACCCACCTCTACGACGGAGGCACAGGCGAACGCTTTGACCAACCGGCA
>JASLVT010000300.1 GCA_030741175.1 Porticoccaceae bacterium | reverse complement strand
TGCTCCGCAGCCAACGCCCTTAAAGAGCGTGGCGCGACAAAAGTCGTCGCTTACTGCACGCACGCCGTATTGTCTGGCAAGGCACTCGAAAATGTGCGCAATTCCCAGTTAGACGAATTGGTCGTAACAGACACCATCCCGCTGAGCGAGGAAGCAAAAAGCGTAAAGAAAATTCGTCAGTTAACGATTGCTGACCTACTTGCGGAATCTATCCGGCGCGTCAGCAACGAAGAATCCATTAGCGCGCTGTTCGATTCCTAAACAGCGTAAACCCACCCACCTTTGAACCGGTCGCAAGTTCACGGGTGTTTTTCAAAGGAGACAGACCATGTCTGACACTTTTGTAGTAGAAGCCGAGCTTCGTAGTGATGAAGGGAAAGGTGCGAGCCGCCGCCTTCGCCGACTCGAAGCAAAAGTACCCGCCATCATTTACGGGGGTGACAATGCCCCGGTCAGCCTATCGTTGATCCGAAAGGATTTTGAGAAGCACCTCGAGAAAGAAGCGTTTTATTCCGCAATTCTCGAAG
>JASLVT010000002.1 GCA_030741175.1 Porticoccaceae bacterium | reverse complement strand
GCTGTGGTGGCGATGGCGGCGCTTAAGGAAATCGGTATGTCCCACGACGTGTTGAATGTAAATGGAGGTGCCTGTGCGCTTGGCCATCCAATAGGGGCCAGCGGTTCGCGAATTATTGTGACACTGATTCATGCATTGCAGCAACGCGGTGGCAAAAAAGGTATCGCCAGCCTGTGCATCGGCGGCGGCGAGGCTACCGCCATGGCGATAGAAGTTGTATAAGCATTAAGTCGCTAGTCAACAAAAGCCCTGTGGACAAACACAGGGCTTTTTATGGATTTGGATGAGTTAGTCGATATATTCAAACACTTTGACTACTTTTCGTACGCCGCCAGTGGCACTGGCAATATCTGAGGCGAGATTACCGCTGACCCTGTCGATGGTGCCCATCAGGTAGACTACACTATCCTCTGTAATAACATCGATATTGATTGCTTTGACCTGTTCTTCAAAGGCCAGTTTGGTTTTGACCTTTGCAGTGATCATAGAGTCATTAGTGCGCGACACCATGGAGGTTTTGCCTCTTACCTGCAATTCGTTGTGTACTATGCGTACGCCGGTGTATTCCCTTGCAGTATCGCCTGCCAGTGTTTTCATTTCACGGCTTGGCACCTCACCTGTGAGCAACACCACTGCTTTAGCGACGTTGACATTGATATGCGATGCATCGAGATCAGGATGTGCCTTTTTGATATTGACACCTATAAAGGTATCCATCTTTCTATCGTTGTAATAGGTGCCTGCACTAGTGCTAGCCGGATCCGCCACAATGGGTTCGCTGGTCATGGTGTCGACGACTGAGGTGCAACCGCTAAGTAGCAGAATACCCATACAAAGCAGGATTGATTGCCGCATTTATTCTCCTCCAAATATCTGATGGTCTACAAGTGCACAGAGGCACTGAATAATTTGAAACTGTGCTGCGTTTGCCAGCTGCCCGGGAAACTGCGCCATACTGATTTCCACGTCATTGTATCCAACTATGGTAGATAGTAAATCATCGTTGTGTGCCGACAGTAAAATGATGGTCATGCCCTTGCTAATTGCGGCTTCAATGGCACCAATCAACGATGGATTATTATCACCGCTACTCACTACTAATAGCAGGTCAGCGGTTTGTGCCTGTGTTTGCAGGCAATGCGCATAGCCCTCGCTAGAGGAACTAGCGGTCATAACTTGGTTGATATTCAGTGCGGGAAATCCTGGACGCTCTATCTCATATCCCATGGTCAGGTAATCTGTAAATTGTTGCGCCAGTGATACTGTATCCCGCTCGCCGCAACTGAATATTCGGTTACCCGCCAGTAATGTAGCGCTAATTTTTTCCGCGGCGGCGGCCATAGGCTCAGCAAAACTATCGCCCACCACCATGGTGGTTTCGATAAGCTGCTGAAAGTGGTTAAAAATCTTTTGGTCCATGACTGCTTCTGTTCCACGTATTGCTCAGTGCTAGAGTAAAATATTTTGCACCCAGTTAATAGCAAAGTAATCGCTTTGTCTTCTACCTCGGCCTATCGCTACCGCGTCAAACCGCGATTCAATGTCCATACTCTGATATCTCTGCTGTAGGTAGGCCAAAGCAGCCATCTTTAGGCGGTTACATTTTATAGGGCCAATGGATTCTTCTGCACTGCCATAGTCTGCCGATTGACGAAACCTGACTTCAATAAACACAAGGCAGGATTTATGCTGCATTATTAAATCAATCTCCCCTCGACGGGTACGGAAATTGCGCTCAAGTAGCTTAAGCCCACGTTTTTGCAAATAGTTACAGGCAAGTTTCTCCGCTTGCTCTCCGGACAGTGCCGAAGCTCTGAGTCGAGTATTCCCTATTGCTTGTTTCTTCAACCAAGCTATCCCTTGCTCAATGTTGTCTATGGCTGAATTTCTTTTACTCTACCTCGTTGAAACTCGGCCCATTTTGATTGGCGTACAACCATACCGTTGCTGAGGCTCAGTATCCCGGTAGCACCAAATAATGGTATGGCATTATCATCCTCTAAACGATTGATGTTCTTATGTAGCAAGAAAGCATCATGACCCACTGCGTACAGATGCCTATAGGCTGTGTGTAGTCGCTGGTCTGGCTGCAAGTCATTGATTAAGTGTCCTGTCAGAGTCCAAGGCATCGCACTAAACTCTACACCAGATAGATCTCGATCGAGGTTCGTCTGCTGGCTACCATTATAAATATGGGAGGTGGCGACGACAGGTAGATCTGAAGCGTAGAGAAAATCTAGTGCTGGTTTGATCTGTCTTGCGATTACCGGATAGCCCAACACGACGACTAGATCGATATCTTGACGACGACGGATATCAAATTGAATACGGCTATTGATAAAGCGCTTGAGCTTGCGGCCGCGCTCTTCACTGAGATCAATTTGCAATGGCGGCTTTAACAGCGGTGTGAAGTCTTTTGTGGTAGCGGGGTAGCTAACTTGACTTAAAACAGTACCACCTTTGGCACTCCAGTACTGATTAAAAAATGTCGAGGCCCTGTTTCCCCAGCCATTATCCGGCGCTATCACTAATACATTGCGCTGGTCTTTGCGCCATGCGCGGTCGGCAATCTGCCGTATTTCATCCAAGGGAGATAAGCCAAACTGATAGAGATTTTTTGGTTGTGACTGATTTTCGTTGTCAATGCGATTGAGGCTAATGGTTGGCACAGGGAGTGCCTCCACCGCTAGCAGAGTCTCCACTTCAGCGCGACGCATAGGGCCAATAATCATGTCTGCTCCATCCTCTACTGCGAGGTTGTAGGCGCGTGCCATGGATTCAGCGCTACTGTCGTAGAGACGCAGTGCTGGCATGGTTTGGTCATTTTGCTGATTCTGTGCCAATAAGTGGTAATAGGCACTCATAAAACCATCGAGTAATGTGTAGCTGGGCATTTCATACTGGTCCTGCAAAGGTAGCAGTAACCCTATCTGTTTGGGTGCTGACACAAACTTGTTGTATGTTTTAAGAGCTGTTGGTGGCAATTTTGCGGCTGGGTGGGTTCTCCAGCGCTGTCGCCAGTCGTTGTAGGCTTGTTGATGAGCGCCGGGATTAAGTTGATAGTGTCGGTGCAGTTCCGCTAGCTGTAACCAACCTGCCAATTGGCTGTCGTTATGATTTTGCCCCTGCTGCAAGTAACTAAATGGCTGAATATTCAATTGCTGCCACAGTTGGTCGTGCACAGCGCGGATATTCTTCTGTCCTCTGCTGAGTGCCGCCAAACGAATATAATGTTGCAACAGTTGCTCTGTGTTACCGAGAGCCTGATCAATTTCAGCCCGTAAAGCAGTGTTTTTTCGTTGTTGCTCCAGATCGAAGGTTGGGCTGAGGTCGATGAACCGCTGTTGTTGAAGATAATCGAGAGCTTCTTCAGTTTTGCCAAGACTCAGGCTGTAGCGGGCACCAAAAATGATAAGCTGGCTATAGTCGAGATCGCCGAGTTGGTCCGCATCTATCGATAATAAAGTCTCATTACTAGCCTCGGCATCGCCACCAGTAAAAAATAGCATCGCCGCTTTGAGTAACAGGCTGTCGGGTTGTTGTTCAATTTGTGCCTGTTGTAATAGATCCTGCGCTTGATTAAGTGCTGATGATTCAGTGGATTCAATCTCAGTGACTGGTGCAGAGACAGTTTCCAATGTTGTGGTTGGCGCACAGCCACTAATAAAGGCTAAGATGCACCCAGTATAAGCAACCAATAGTAGAAAGCGTTTATTCATGAATTCTCTTCAATCCGGTACGTTGTATATAGTTGCCACACCCATAGGTAATCTGGGTGATATGGTACCTCGGGCTATAGATACACTCAATGAAGTCAGTGTAATCGCCTGCGAAGACACTCGCCACAGCAAAAAGCTCCTCGACTATTTTAATATAAATACACCCTGTGTCGCCTATCATGATCACACGGATAAAAAATCCAGTGGTAGCCTGATCAGGCGGTTGGGCGGTGGTGAAAATGTCGCCTTGATTTCTGATGCCGGGACACCGCTGATTTCTGATCCAGGTTACAGGCTAGTTGCTGAGGCTCGTGCTCTGGGTATTACTGTGATACCGATTCCCGGTGCCAGTGCTGTAATCGCTGCGCTGAGTGTGGCCGGCTTGCCTACGGATACATTTAAATTTATTGGGTTTTTGCCGGCGAAAAATAGTCAGCGTCTGAGTGCATTGCAGGATTTGAAAATGACTACCGAGACCATAGTCTGCTACGAGGCACCACACCGGATTACTGATACTCTGACCGATATGGTTGCGGTGCTGGGTTCTGAGCGGCCCGCCTTTATGGCTCGTGAAATCAGTAAGACCTTTGAAACCTACCTGCATGGTAGTCTCGCTGAGTTGCTCGCTCAGGTTGAAGCGGACAGTAATCAGCGGCGTGGTGAGATTGTATTAGCTATTCGTGGTTGTGAAGATAAGGCAGATACGGTCTCTGTGGACGCTGAGAAGATACTTCGCTTGTTGGTAAAGGAGCTACCATTGGCCAAGGCCGCCTCTGTCACAGCTAAAATCACGGGCGGCGATAAAAAACAACTCTATCAATTAGGGTTAAGTATGCAGGACAAATAGACGATTGATCTTGCTATTATTAGTGTTTCGTAAAACAATCGCCCGAAGTTACCCATAGATCATTGTTTTTTTCTGTTGTTGGAGTAAGTGTTTGTTAGCCCTTTCAAGAATACCTTTGTCAGTCTGCTGGTTTTTTCTGTTGTATATAACTTCCAGCCTTGCTGTTGCAGATACAGAGGCAGCCCGTCAATTATTTGCTGATAACCGATCTGCCATATTGCAGATTCGTATTATCGATCTAACCTCGGGCAGTAAAAGTGCCATAGGTTCGGGGTTTTCCATTGATCAAAATGGGCTGATAGCAACCAATTATCATGTTATAGAATTAGCCGCCAGCGAGCCCGATCAATACCGCATTGAATATCTTACCGAAACTAATCAGACGGGTATGCTGAAGTTAGTCGATGTTGATGTTATTAATGATTTAGCTTTGGTTAAAGCAGATCATGTAATCAGTCAGCCGATTACCTTGGCCAGTACTGAACCTGATGTCGGAGTACCCGTTTTTGCTCTGGGCAATCCGTTGGATTTAGGGTTGACGGTAGTTCCGGGTACCTACAATGGCATCAATACCAGCACTTACTACCCTAGAGTGCATTTCACTGGGTCTTTAAATTCTGGTATGAGTGGTGGGCCGACATTGAATCAACAGGGCCAAGTTGTCGGTATCAACGTTGCCACTGCGGGAAACCAAGTTAGCTTTCTTGTGCCTACACAGAAGCTACAAAATCTGATTGCCAATTATCAGTTACGAGGCAGAGCAGTATCCGGCATAAATGAGTATATAGGTCGACAATTACAGACTGATCAGCAGCAAAAAATGACCCAGTTACTCTCTGGCGATTGGCAGTCTATCTCGCTGGGAGAGGCTCGGGTATTGCAGAAGTTGCCGCCATTCGTAAAGTGCTGGGGGGGATCGAACAATACCAGTAACAAGGCGCAGTTTCTCAGTGCTGAACGCAGTTGTCGTAGCGAAGACAATATCTATCTCAACTCAGGCTTTGAAACTGGAATACTGGAGTACCAATTCTTCTGGCTAGAGGCCGACAAACTTAACAGCTGGCAGTTTTATGCTGTCTATGAAAGTTTATTTGGCGATTTTGCACCGGGCAATCGTGCCACCGAGGATGATGTCAGCGAGTTCCACTGCGACCATGATTTTCTACTCAGTGCCAGCCAACGTCAGAGCAAAACCGTATTTTGCACCCGCGCCTACAAGGATTATCCGGGCCTCTACGATAGTTTGTTTTTGCAGGGTACAGTGGGTAATCGCGATAAAGCCTTTATCAGTCATTTTACGCTAGCCGGTGTGAGTAAAGAGAACAGTCTCCAGTTTGCACGCAAGTTTATGGAGATATCCCAATGGCAGTAGTGATTGAGGTCTTGGGCTGGGCAGGAAAAAGCCGTCAGCAGTTTCGCGTGGAGTCCAACCTGATCAATATAGGTCGTAGCTACGAAAATGATGTTGTTTTGGCTGATCCCCATATTTCGCCGCAGCATCTGCGGCTGCATGCCACAGATCAAGGCTGGACTATTGAAGATTTAGACAGTCTCAACGGCGTACAAGTGGTCTGTAAACAGGGTGATATTGAAGACGTCTTTGCCTCTGGATCGGAGATAAAAATTGGCCGCACTAGGTTGCGCATTGTTGCCACTGATCATGTGGTGGAACAGACCAAACTGCTACATCGACTGGAGTTGGAGTCGAGCCGACTCAATCAGTTAGCTATCTGGCTGCCGTTGTTTATTGCGGTCATTATCACTGAGACAGCGGCTCTTTACGCTAACACTGCAGTTGAGTGGGAGTGGAAAAATGCGCTTCCCATGCTATTGAGCGCACAGATTGTGATTTTGGTCGGCGCTCTGTTTTGGGCGTTGGTAGGGAGACTAATCCGACATGAATCTCACTTGCTTGGACAGTACAGTCTGTTATTGCTAGCGACGTTATTGTTTTCTGCCGGTGACTGGTTTCTGCTGATACTGAATTACAATTTTAATCTGACGATCTTTGGCGACCCTATGCAAAGGTTGCTGCCATTGCTTATCGTTTTTGTTTTGCTTAGCGCTAATCTAGCGCTGGCGACTAATCTAAGCGCAAGATCTCGTTGGGTAGGTAGCGGTTGCTTTGTGGGGTTATTGGCGTCTATTGGTTTGGTGGTAGAAATGCAGCGCTGGGGAGAATTTTCCCCATTGCCAGATTATTCGAGTACACTGCAGCCGCCCGCATTACTGCTTGTCAGTGGGGGCTCCGCTGATGAGTTTTTGAGTAAAGCCGACGAGCTGTTTGCGATATCAACCATGAGCATAGAATAATAATAGAGGGGAATTACCTTGGAAGCGTTGTTAGGTCAAGTCAACAGTATTATCTGGAGTTCAGCACTCATCTATTTATGTTTGGGGACAGGGCTCTATTTTTCTCTGCGTACCCGATTTCTGCAGGTGCGACATTTCCGTCATATGTTAACGCTGATGTTCCAAGGGCGCAGTTCGGCCTCTGGGGTGTCGTCTTTCCAAGCTTTGGCGATATCGCTGTCCGGTCGGGTGGGCACAGGAAATATTGCTGGAGTGGCGACGGCTATTGCTATGGGTGGCCCTGGCGCAGTGTTCTGGATGTGGATGGTTGCGTTTTTGGGTGCATCGACCGCCTATGTGGAAGCTACGCTGGCGCAGATATACAAAGAAAAAGACGACAATGGAGAGTACCGTGGTGGCCCAGCCTATTATATAGAAAAAGCCATGGGTCAGAATTGGTACGCTTGGCTGTTTGCCGCTTCCACCATTATTGCCGTGGGTTTCTGTCTGCCGGGTATTCAGGCTAACAGTATTGTTGCGGCAATGGATAATGCTTGGTCGGTGCCACCAGTAGTCACCGCTTCATTTATTGCAGTGGGAGTTGCCTTAATTATTTTTGGTGGGGTGAAGCGGATCGCTCAGTTCACACAGGTGGTAGTTCCGTTTATGGCCTTGGGCTATATTTTAATTGCCTTTACGGTGATGGCAGTCAATATCGAGCAGTTCCCAGCAGTGATTATACTTATTATCAATAGCGCATTTGGTTTAGATGCCGGCTTTGGTGCCATTGTTGGTATGGCTGTGCAATGGGGCGTTAAACGCGGCGTTTACTCCAATGAGGCAGGTCAGGGCACCGCACCTCATGCCGCGGCAGCGGCTGAGGTATCGCACCCTGCCAAACAGGGCTTGGTGCAGTCCTTCTCTGTCTATGTCGATACCTTGTTAATCTGTACTGCGACTGCCTTTATGATTCTAATGAGCGGTCTCTATAATGTGCAGGGTACAGAGGGAACCTTGCTCTACGAGGGTCTGTCAGGCTACGAGGCGGGCCCGGCCTATGTGCAGAGTGCTTTTGATACAGTGTTACCAGGCTTTGGTAGCGGTATTTTGGCGATCTCACTGCTGTTTTTTGCGTTTACCACAGTCATCGCCTATTACTACATCGCCGAAACCAATGTTATGTATATCAATCGCAAGGTTCATCGTCCCTGGTTGGTACTATTTCTCAAGGCGCTGGTGCTTACATCGGTGATGTATGGCGGATTGAAAAGTGCCAATATCGCTTGGGCACTGGGTGATATTGGTGTCGGTCTTATGGCTTGGTTAAATATTATCGCGATCCTTATTTTGCAAAAGCCGGCGATGTTGGTGTTAACAGATTATGAACAGCAACTGCATGAAGGCTTGGATCCGGTATTTGATCCAGAGAAAGTGGGTATTGAAAAGGCCGATTTCTGGCTGAAAAAATAAACCGCGTGACCTAAGTGGCGGGCCAACCACCCAATGCTTTCCAGCGGTTGACTATGTTGCAAAATAATTCTGCCGTTTTTACCGTGTCATACAGGGCGCTATGGGCATCACGGCTATTAAACTCAATCTCTGCCGCTTGGCAGGCCTTCGCCAATACCGTCTGGCCATAGGCCAGACCTGCTAGGGTAGAAGTGTCAAAGCAAGAAAAAGGGTGGAAAGGGCTGCGTTTAATTTGATTGCGGTGAATTGCCGCGTTGATAAAGCCCAGATCAAAGTGCGCATTGTGGGCCACCATAATCGCTCTGGTGCAACCCGTGTCACTGACTTCTTTGCGAATTGGCCTGAAAATTTCGCGCAGTGCTTCGCTCTCTTCCTCCGGATTGCGCTCGGGATCGTAGATATCAATACCAGTAAACTCTAGCGCGGATTGTTCAACCACTGCGCCGGGGAAGGGTTCTATATTCTTACTGTAGGTCTCTTTGATTTGCAGATTACCCTGTTCATCCATCTCTAAAATAACCGCGGCAATTTCCAGTAATGCATTGGTGTCCGCATTGAAGCCACCGGTCTCGACATCTACCACCACAGGCAAAAAACCGCGAAAACGTTTGGCCATCAACGAGGGTTGCAATAGCGCGTCTGGCATGTCCATTACAGACTGAGCTTCCAATTCAGCTGGGTGCCAGCACCCAGTGGTATTAGTTGCGACCCATCAAAAGGGATGGATTCCGGTAACTGCCAGGATTGTCGCTGCAAAGTAATTTTCCTGTCATTGCGCGGTAGACCGTAGAAATCTGGGCCATAGAGACTGGCAAAACCCTCTAGTTTATCCAGCGCACCGGCCTGCTCAAATGCCTCTGCATACAGTTCAATAGCCGCATGATGGCTAAAGCAGCCAGCACAGCCACAGGAGCTCTCCTTGCGACCCTGGATATGGGGAGCGGAATCGGTGCCAAGAAAAAAAGCCTTATCGCCGCTGGTGGCAGCCGCAATGAGTGCTTGTTGATGGATGTCGCGTTTTAAAACTGGCAGACAAAACAGGTGAGGGCGAATACCGCCGACCAGCATATCATTGCGGTTAAATAATAAATGCTGCGGCGTAATGGTGGCCGCAACATTATCACCACTATCGGAAACAAATTGGACAGCTTGCGCGGTAGTGATATGTTCAAATATTATTTTTAAATCGGGATAGTTGGCTACCATGCCCCGTAGGTAGCGATCGATAAATTCCGCCTCGCGATCAAAGATATCAATCTCACTGGCCGTCACCTCACCATGGAGCTGCAATATCATGCCGACTTCTTGCATGGTCTCTAGTACATCGCCGATATTATTGAGATCTGTTACACCAGAGTCTGAGTTGGTGGTAGCGCCGGCGGGGTAGTATTTACAACCCTGAATAAAACCGCAGTCTTTGGCTGCACGAATTTCCTCAGGGCTGGTATTGTCGGTGAGGTATAGCACCATCAGGGGTTCCCAATCCGAGCCCTCGGGGCGCTGTGCCAATATGCGGTCTCTGTAGGCGGCCGCTCGTGCAACGGTGGTGACCGGCGGGGTCAGATTAGGCATAACAATACCGCGTCTAAAACCGCGAGCCGCAGCGGGCACAGTTGTCTCTAATGCGCGGCCATCACGCAGATGAAGGTGCCAATCGTCCGGCAGAATAATGCTGATTTGGTCCATGAAAAAAGGGTCCTTAGTTACATTGTGAATGCTACCGGAAACGATGGCATCATACGAGTATTTATGGAAAAGTGAGCAAATGAATATCACGCTACTTACAAATCGAGACCTTGCTAGTCATCTGGCGTTAAGTCGACTTATCAGCCGGCTCAGTGATCATAATTTAACAATTTTTATGTCGGAAAAGGTGGGCAAGCAGCAATATCTGCCGCCACCATTGCTCGCGCTAGCCGAGTTTGAGCAAGGTATTATTACCGCAAGCGATCACAGCTTTGATGATTTAGCTGCGCAGGCTGGTTGTTCGATACAGGGGTTCGCCGATATTGATAATCGTGTTAACAGCCCCGAGGGGCTGGCACGCATTGAGGCGACAGAGCCAGATTTAATCCTGTCGATCCGCTTTGGTCTGATTATCAAAGAGCAGGTGATCAGCCTTCCGACATACGGTGTGATTAATTTGCACTCTGGTCTGTTACCTGAATACCGCGGTGTTATGGCAACCTTTAGGGCGATGCTTGACCACAGGGATGAAATTGGCTCGACATTGCACTTTATTCAAAATAGCGGTATTGATAATGGTGATGTTCTCTCGATCGCCAAAATACCCCTTAATCTTCAATACTCTTATTTACTCAATACGTTGCGCCTCTACTCTGCCGGCTGTGAGCAGATAATCGATGCGGTAACAGGCTTACAGCAGGGTGACGAGCTTCACGCCCACCCCCAGTTGGGAGAGGCTAGTTATTACAGCTTTCCCGACGCACCTACGCTCAAGGCATTTTCTGATCGAGGTTATCAGCTATTTGATGCATCGGAACTTCATGCTATCAAACAGTTACAATGCTAAACGACACACAAGTCATGCAAATTAATGTAAAATTCCCGCCTTAAATTTTCCAGTACAGGATTAAGTAACGTGTCATCAGTTAATAAAGTTGTACTCGCCTATTCGGGCGGCTTAGATACTTCAGTCATCGTTAAATGGCTACAGGAAGAATACCAGTGTGAGGTGGTTACCTTTACCGCTGATATCGGGCAGGGCGAGGAGGTTGAGCCTGCTCGTGCCAAAGCCGAAGCGCTGGGTGTAAAGGAAATTTATATTGATGATCTGCGTGAGGAGTATGCCCGAGACTATGTATTCCCTATGTTTCGTGCCAATACTATTTATGAGGGTGAGTATTTACTGGGTACTTCGATTGCGCGCCCGTTAATCGCTAAGCGACTCATCGAAATTGCCAATGAAACCGGCGCCGATGCGATCTCCCATGGCGCTACGGGTAAAGGTAATGATCAGGTGCGTTTCGAATTGGGTGCCTATGCCTTAAAGCCGGGCATTAAAGTGATTGCGCCTTGGCGAGAGTGGGACTTGAATTCCCGTGACAAACTAATGGACTACTGCGCGCAGCATAAAATTCCCGTGGAGATGAAGCGCGGTAAAAAATCTCCATTCTCGATGGATGCTAATTTGCTGCATATCTCCTATGAGGGCGGCAATCTCGAAGACCCTTGGTCGGAGGCCGAGGATGATATGTGGCGTTGGACAGTGTCGCCGGAGCAGGCGCCAGATCAGCCGACCTATTTGACCCTGACTTACCGCAAGGGTGATATCGTTGCTATTGATGGTGAAGCCATGTCTGCAGCGACGGTAATTGAATATTTGAATAAGGTGGCCGGCGCCAATGGTGTGGGGCGACTGGATATTGTTGAAAACCGTTATGTGGGCATGAAGTCTCGTGGCTGTTACGAAACGCCCGCTGGCACGGTGATGATGAAAGCGCACCGCGCCATAGAATCACTGACCCTAGATCGCGAAGTGGCTCATATGAAGGATGAGTTAATGCCTCGGTATGCCAAGCTTATCTACAATGGTTACTGGTGGGCACCAGAGCGCCTGATGTTACAGAGTGCGATTGATCAAAGTCAGGATGTGGTCAATGGCGAGGTGCGTATCAAATTGTACAAAGGCAATGTCAGTGTTGTTGGCCGCCGATCAGAGGATAGCTTGTTTGATGCAAATATCGCTACTTTTGACGATGATGGTGGCGCTTATGATCAGGCCGATGCCGAGGGCTTTATTAAGCTTAACGCGTTGCGTTTGCGGATTGCTGCCAATAGAGGTCGCAAGCTGTAAAACAAGTCTCTACCAGTAGTCTCCGCAGCTGCTAAATCGATTGTCAAGTTGGTGCGGAGACTAAGCTGTCATCCTGTTCAATCTCCGTGGTCAGCTGCTCAGGCTACAGTTTTAGTCGCCAGGACGACTCTGTTTGGACTACACTGGCGCAATGACAATAACCATTGATGATATTCAGCAGGCTCATCGGCGCATAGAGCCCTATATCCACTGCACACCAGTTATTCAGAGCCGTGCGCTCAATGAGATAATTGGCTGTGAGCTATTTTTTAAAGCTGAAAATTTGCAGAAAATTGGAGCTTTCAAAGCCCGCGGTGCCTGCAATGCCATTGTTTCAATGGATAAGGCGAGTCTGCAGCAAGGGGTAATCACCCATTCTTCCGGCAATCATGGTGCCGCGCTAGCTTGGGCGGCAGCATTGAAAAATAGCCCCTGTACGGTGGTTATGCCGAGCAATGCCCCAGAGGTTAAAAAGGCGGCGGTAGCAGGTTACGGCGCGACTATTGAGCTTTGCCAGCCGACTATGGCGGCGCGGGAAGATACTGTAACCAAACTGATCGAACAGCAGGGACTACAGCTGGTGCACCCCTATGATAGTGATGTGATTATTGCTGGGCAGGGCACGGCGGCGCTGGAGATGGTAAAACAGATCGATCAGCCAGTGGATATTGTAATGGCACCCATTGGTGGGGGTGGTCTGCTGGGCGGCACTGCGATCAGTGTTAAAGCACTGTCCAGTGCACAGGTTATAGGTGCGGAACCAGAGCAGGCCAATGATGCTTGGTTGGGCTTTAATCGGGGCAGTAGACTAGCCGAATTTACCCCTGATACCATCGCCGATGGTTTGCGAGCCACAGTGGGGGTGCGCAATTTTAATGTTATCCGCGACTCCGTAGATAATATCTTGCTCTGCTCTGAGGCACGCATTGTTGAAGCAATGCGGCTGATATGGACTCGCCTTAAGGTCATAGTAGAGCCTTCTTGTGCGGTGCCGCTAGCCGCCATAATGGATCAACCAGAGCAGTTTCAGGGTAAGCGCGTAGCGATAATTCTCACTGGTGGCAATGTCGACTTGGATGCCTTGCCCTGGTAATTCATAGCTGATATTGACGCAAATCATACACTGACCAATTAATTGCAATAATCCAGCCATCAACTATATTTTATGTGACGCTTGTCGCTACTTTGTTGGTATTTGTCTTAGATGTCTGAGGTCTACAGTCGTTCGTCCAAGTTGAATGCCAGTGGTTGAGTAGGTTGTGGCCTCCACGACTTAAATTTTTGAATAAGGATATTCAAATGGTCAGTGTCAGAACTCTTTTCGTTGTCTGTTCAATTTTCGTATTGCTTGGCTGTGCTTCTGCTAAACGGCAGGAGTCTAGAGCGTTGTATTCAGTCAGTATGGATGATTTGGCTACGCTGTATATTTACCGTCCTAAATATCGTCCGAGTAGTCACGTCAAAGTACCTATTTTCAGAAATGGAGAATTAATTGGTGTATTGGGCGATGCTAGTTGGCTTCGCACTACAATTAGTTCTGGTGAACATGTGTTGCATACTAAACCAACTTATCGAGATGATAAGAAAAACATGAATATAAAGTCTTCGTTTAAGGCCGGTGAAGTTTATTACCTTAGATGGTCTAAGTTATCAGGCGATAAGACTATTATTGAAAAGTATTTCAATACTACTAGTGATCACTTACTTGAACTAGTTCCGCGAGAGATTGCTACTGCGGAGATTAGCGGACTCGATAAGGTAGCTATTTCAACTGTTCACTAAGATAAGCTCAGGAATAATTGCGTTGAGCCTATGGCAGGTTGATTAAACTCAATATTCTAGGCTGTTAAGCACTGCAAACTACAGGTAAAATGCCGCCATTACATCCTGCGGCATTTTTACTACCTTATGATTCCTGTTATCGCCCTGGTGGGGCGCCCCAATGTTGGCAAATCGACTCTGTTTAATCGGCTCACGCGCAGTCGAGATGCATTGGTGGCCAATTATTCTGGTCTGACACGTGATCGTAAATATGGCGATGGTGAAATGTATAACCGACGCTTTATGGTGATTGATACCGGTGGTATCAGTGGTGAAGAGCAGGGTATTGATGTAGGTATGGCTGAACAGTCGCTACTAGCGATGGATGAGGCCGATATCGTTCTGTTTATCGTTGACTGCCGTTCTGGAATTATAGCGGCAGACTATATGATTGCTGAGAAACTGCGGCAGAAAAATCGCAAGGTCTATTTAGTCGCCAATAAAATAGATGGGTTGGATCCGGCGGAAGCGTTGGCGGATTTTTATCAGTTGGGCTTCTCCGGTATGTTTCCTACCACGGCGACCCATGGTCGCGGCGTGCGCTCCATGATGGAGGAGCTTCTTGAGCCATTTCCAGAATATGTCGAGCCAGATAACAGTGGTTTAAATAGCATTAAGATCGGCATAGTTGGTCGCCCCAATGTAGGTAAGTCGACGCTGGTTAACCGTCTGCTGGGTGAAGATCGTGTGGTGGTTTACGATGAAGCGGGCACCACAAGGGACAGTGTCTATATTGACTATGAGCGCCATGGCCAAGAGTACACATTGATTGACACCGCCGGTATTCGCAAACGCAAAAATATTAAGCTAGCTGTAGAAAAATTCTCTATCGTTAAAACCCTACAGGCCATCGATGATGCCAATGTGGTGATATTACTGGTGGATGCTCAAGAGGGACTGGTAGAGCAGGATTTACATCTGATGGGGTCGGTTATCGATGCGGGCCGTGGTTTGGTGGTTGGTATCAATAAGTGGGATGGTCTAGCGCCGGAGAAGCGCGAGAAAATCAAAGCAGATATTAAGCGCCGCCTGCGTTTCGCCGAGTTCGCTGATGTGCACTTTATCTCGGCGCTGCATGGCACTGGAGTGGGCAATCTCTACGACTCTGTCGGTGCAGCCTATTCAGCGGCCACAGATGCTCTAAGTGCATCGCGCTTAACCAAGGTATTGGAAGGTGCGGTGGAGGAACATCAGCCACCTATGGTGCATGGCCGCCGTATTAAGCTGCGTTTTGCCCATGCCGGAGGGCGCAACCCGCCGGTGATTATTATTCATGGCAATCAGACTGAGTCGGTTCCAGCCCAATATACCCGCTATCTGGAAAAAATATTTCGCCGCGAGTTGGGCTTGCACGGTACACCAGTTAAAGTGGAGTATCGCACCGGCGATAATCCCTACAAAACCAAAGCGATAAAGGCCAATAATAAGCAGGCGGTGAAGCGCAAAAAAGTGGTGAAGTACAGTAAACGGAACGACCCTACCAATAGAAGAAAGTAACTGCCTATTGCTTGTCCCAAATGCTATATATGCGTTAAGGGCATTTCGGTTCGCTGTAAAACTTGGCGCAATACAAAACTTGTCTTGATACTACTCACCCCGTCAATCTGATTGAGCTTATCCAATAAAAACCGCTGGTAATAATCCATATCTGGCATCACGACCTTCAGTAGGTAGTCTGTATCACTGCCGGTAATCAATGAGCACTCAATAACCTCTGGCCAGCCACTGATCTTGTTATCAAAATTCTTGAGACGATCAGGGCTCTGATGATCTAGGCTTACGGAGATATAGATGCTGATCGGCAATCCCAATTTCTTTTGATCAAGCAGGGTTATGTGACGACTGATAATGCCGCTCTCTTGCAATAATTTTACTCGCCGAGCACAGGGGGAGGGAGAGAGGCCGACGCGTTCAGCCAACTCTAGATTACTGATACTGCCGTCAGCCTGAATCTGCTCTAGTATACGTCGGTCCATTGCATCAAGCTTAATTATTGGCATAAGTCACCTCAAATAGCGTTTATTGTGGTGAATATAGCTATTTATTGGCTAATCAGCAAATTTAAAAAGAAGATTTCACCTAATTAATAGGGTTACCATGGGTTTAAATAATCGGGACTAAATACCATGTCTGCAGATAGAGATACAAAGCTGGGTTTTGCCACCCGTTCTGTTCATGCCGGCTACAACAGTAGCGATTTTGAGGGTGCTCTGAATCCACCTATCGTGATGTCGTCAACATTCGCCTTTGATAATGTGGCTCAAGGGGCAGGACGTTTTTCCGGTGAAGAATCGGGGCATTTCTACAGCCGTATTTCTAACCCGACACAAGCTGTATTAGAAACGAGGTTGGCGGATTTGGAGGAGGGCGAAGCGGCATTGGCTACCGCCTCTGGTATGGGAGCCATTACTGCAACTCTGTGGACGCTGTTGGCGCCGGGGGATCAGTTGCTAGTAGATAAAACAGTCTATGGCTGTACTTTTTCCTTTATGCAGCATGGACTGCAAAAGTTTGGTGTGAATATCTGCTTTGCTGATTTTACTGATCCTGAGGATATACAGGCCAAGCTCACTGAGCAAACCAAACTGATATACTTTGAAACCCCGGCAAACCCCAATATGCGCGTTATTGATATTGCCGCCGTTACCGCTCTCGTCAAAGCCTACAACCCAACAATCAAGTGTATGGTAGATAACACCTATTGCACACCGGCACTGCAGCGGCCATTGACCTTGGGCGCCGATATTGTGGTGCATTCGGCGACTAAGTATCTTGGTGGCCATGGCGATCTTATTGCCGGTGCAGTGGTGGCCGATGCCGAAACCATCGAGCAGATACGCATGTATGGTTTAAAGGATATGACCGGAGCAGTGATTGCACCGTTAAATGTGTTTCTTATTTTGCGTGGCATTAAAACATTACAGTTGCGCATGGAGCGTCATTGCCAAAATGCTCAGGCGATCGCTGATATGCTGGACCAGCATCCCGATGTCGATCAGGTATTTTATCCTGGACTAAAAAATGACCCATGGCATCTGATTGCCAGCCAACAGATGGATGATTTTGGCGGTATGATTGCACTGGAATTAAAGGGTGGATACGAAGCGGCCGTTAAACTATTGAACAAACTTAAGCTGGCCAAGCTAGCCGTCAGTTTGGGTGATGCCGAGACATTGGTGCAACATCCGGCCAGTATGACCCATTCCACTTATACCTTAGAAGAACGCGGTGAGCATGGCATAACCGAAGGGTTAGTACGTATCTCTGCTGGGCTTGAAGCAGTAGAGGATATTATTGCAGACCTAGAGCAGGGATTGGCTGACTAGAGACCCACCGGCTAGTCAGATATCTACAATGTCTTGGTATTGGTTGTATTCACTGAGACCACAATCTCACCATCCGCGATCTGGCTGATTAACTGATCGCCAGCATTAACCTCTTTGACCGTTTTGATCACGGCATTATGTTGATCGCGAATAATAGCGTAACCGCGACCCAAGGTGCTCAATGGACTCACAGTATCCAGCAAATGCATGGCTTGGTCGGTTTTCGTCTGTTTGTTAGCCAGCTGTTGCTGCATTGAGCGCATCAGTTGTTTAACCGATTGTGTAATACGTTGCTGACCATGGATGATAGTTTGCTCAGGACTTTGACCGAGTAGCTTATTCTGTAATTGAACCATTTGTGCGCGTTGCTGTTGTAACTGAGCTGCGATCGCGCGCTGCAGTCTAATATGCAGGTGTGCCATATGCTGGCTCTGTTGCTGTAACTTTTTGCCCGGATGTTGCAGGCGTTTTTGCAGGAAGTCCGCACGCTGCTCCAGTTGCCTTATTTTACGGATTAAGGCCTCGCTAAGCAGTATTTCAAAACCCATAAATTGATCGAGTAGATCCTGCCCATCGGGGCTCAGCAACTCCGCCGCCGCGGAGGGAGTCGGTGCTCGCAGATCTGCGACAAAATCAGCAATGGTAAAGTCCACCTCATGTCCCACGGCACTGACAATCGGGATTTTGCTGTTGAAAATAGCGCGGGCAACAGACTCTTCGTTAAATGGCCAAAGGTCCTCTAACGAACCTCCGCCACGGCCAACAATTAGCGCATCGCACTG
The DNA here is from genome assembly GCA_030741175.1 of Porticoccaceae bacterium. GTDB lineage: Bacteria > Pseudomonadota > Gammaproteobacteria > Pseudomonadales > Porticoccaceae > HTCC2207. Next base: position 13,338 of record JASLVT010000002.1, on the reverse strand, counting down.
ACTCTGCTGATTAGCCATCGCTAGTGCATCGACAATCTGCCCTGCCGCTTGCTCCCCCTGTACAGCGGTGGGGAAAATACTAACTTTAATGGCGGGAAACCGTCGATCTAACACGGAGAGGATATCCTTAATGGCGGCGCCAGTGGCCGAGGTGATAACACCAATATGACTCACAGCGGTTGGCATTGGCTGTTTATGCTGATTATCAAACAATCCCTCGTTGGCCAGCTGCTGTTTTAGTTGTTCAAACTTGCGCTGTAGGGCGCCAGTGCCGGCCTCCTCCATATGCTCGATAATCAATTGATATTCGCCGCGACCTTCGTAGAGCCCAGCACGGCAACGCACCAGAATCTGTGTTCCATTGGCGGGCTGAAAATTGACTCGCTGATTGGCATTGCGAAACATAGCACAGCGCACCTGTGCCTGATCATCCTTTAGGCTGAGGTACCAATGACCGGAGGCGGGCCGGGCAAAGTTAGATATTTCGCCTTCGACCCATAGCAGCGGCAACTGTGTTTCCAGTAGCTGGCGGACACTGCGATTCAACTGGCTGACGCTATAGATTCGTCTATCGGTAGGGTTGTTTTGCATAGTGCTATTGTAGAGATATAGGTGGCCCTAAGTCACTTTTTAGTCGCTAAATTCAGCAATCTGGCACTTTTGATCATGGCATCTAAAACTCACAGCGAATCAATCGACTTTTATGTTGGGCATTGTGCTCTGTGGAGTGCCACTCTACTTGACATGTCACATGACAGGTCGTAGGCTAAAAAACATCTCTGAGTGAATTATTGTAGATATAACCTTTCTCGTTGCAGGTGACGAGGGTTGGTAAATATAGAGCGGCAGTGGGCATAGTCACTGCAATAACAACGAAACTGATTTAGGGGAATTGATCATGGACCTAGATAGGGTGCATCCAGAATTGCGTGGCTATGCTCGATGGGTGCCAGCGTTATCTTATGAAAAACCACTAACTAGAATGATTGTGGGCGGCCTGTTGCAATTGATACCCAAATTTAAGGGTGATCAGAATATTAAGGTAAGCTGGATTGATCATGATCAATCACGAAGTAAAATTTTCCAGCCTTTAGTGCCGAAAACAAATGGGGCATTGCTGTGGATTCACGGCGGTGGCTACCTCCTTGGTGATGCCAGCGCGGATGACTTGTCCATACGCAGACTGGTAGAGGCGTTGGGTATCACCGTGGTCTCAGTTGACTATAGACTGGCACCGGAAAAGCCTTTTCCTGCGGCTTTGGATGACATAGTCGTGAGTTGGCAATGGTTGCAGGATCATGCCAGTGACTTGGGTGTTGATCCACAACTCGTAGTGATTGGTGGTCAGAGTGCAGGTGGAGGGCTGGCGGCAACGCTGGCTCAGCGACTCTATGATGAGGGTGGTCAGCAACCGGTGGCACAGCTCCTTTTGTGCCCGATGCTAGATGATCGCACGGCGACTCGATTGGATTTAAACAAGGAAAAACATTTTGTTTGGAACAACGATAATAACTGGGGTGGTTGGGCCTGTTACTTGGGCCAGTCGCCAGGCTTGCCTGAGGCCCCGGCCTATTCTGTGGCTGCTCGCCGCCAAACCTTAGATGGGCTTCCCCAGGCATGGTTGGGCATAGGTGATATAGATTTATTTTATGAGGAGAGCATTGCTTATGCTCAACGTCTCAATGACAGCGGCGTGGATTGTGAGCTTTTCGTCACTGAGGGCGGCCCCCATGCTTTTGAGGACGCGATGCCAAAATCTTCTCCATCAGTAGCGCATTGGGATTCTGTATTCACCTTTATGCGCCGAGTGCTACAGCATTGATGCAAAAAGTGCTACAGCATTGATGCAAAAATAGTTCAGTATCGATCAGATATGAGAGGATAAGGAACGTACTTAATATAAAAACTTTGGGAGACCAATGTGAGAACTAGATTGTTTACAGGGTTGATCTTTCTAATAGCAAATATAATGATGGTGACGGCTATGCCTCTACATGCAACGGAATCTGAAGATCAGAAGTTATATTTGAAGCGGTTGAAATATGAATTTGATAATCGCACCTTCGCTTACTTAGGTATGAAAAAGGCAGCTCAGGTGCTGAAAAATAAGCCGGCAGGTGTTTTTTATCAGGCCTATTATGATCTTGAAGTGGTTAATCAGGAAATCTATCAACGCAGTGCCGACGCTCTCAATTTTGACTATGAAGCCAATTGGTTTACGCGCTTTAGGGGGCATGCCTCGGGCTTTGTCACTCATTTTGTGACCTTTAGTCCAGAGTCATTGATTAAGATTATTGTGCCTTATATACCCAAGCTAGAGCAGTTGCGGGACCTTGCCGATCCGCGCTATCAGGCTTTTTTTGATTATATTGTGGCGCAGGAGCAGGCCCAGTTGGAAGCGAGTCAAGTGGCCAAGGACGAGGGATGGGAGCAGGGCGCTTTGGTGTTGCAGGCATTTGTCGATGGTATTGATGTGGATAAGGTGGCGGCCAGCAGTGATGCAAAATAAATTCGTGGATCAGTCAAGATCCCGCAGCGCACGAGGCGTCTTGGGCAAGGATTTATTGCACTGATTCGAAGCTTTCTAGCACTGCTGGCACTTCCATGGTGTCAGTGGATGATCGCTGTGCCGATAGCATGCCGGTTGCCGCCATGGCTAGCGCGGCACTCAGTCCCGAGGGCTAGGTTAAATACTGATAGCCAATCAGTCCTTTATAAGTATCACTCATTGCCAGCTGACTATCAGTTCTGATTTTATCCAGCTAAATCGCTGCCAATAATGTCAACCCAATACAGGATAGTGCGGCGGCAATCAGTGCGTAGGGTATTTGTGTCAGCGCATGGTCGATGACATCGCATCCACTGCCCTGAGCTGCCAGCACAGTGGCATCAGAGTAAAAGCAGGCATGACTGCCAAAGGCGCTTGCGGATACAAGGGCGCCGATAGCTAATGGGATACTAACACCAACACTCTCCGCCAGAGGCAGAATAATTGGGATGGCGATAGCAAACACGCCCCAGCTAGAACCGGTTGCAAAAGCAATCAGGGCCATAGTGATAAAGGTGAGCGCGGGCAGCATAAGTGGTGTCATCAATGGCGCCACATTATTAATTACATAGGTTGCTAGCCCCAGTTGGTCATTCACTTCCTTAAACACGAAAGCCATCACTACCATGGTTAATGCCGGAAGCATGATTTTGATACCATCAATAACGGCGTCAAACATCTGTGTCCAAGCCATTAGTCGTTGCAAGCCGAATAAAACAATGGTGACGGCAACCGACATAATTACACCGATCTGCACATCCAAGTCATACCAGATGCTAAAGCCCAGTAGAGCAACAATGGGTAGCACAAAATGATAGATTTGCACCTTATCCTCTGCATCGTCCATGCTCTGCTCTGTGGCTTCATCAATGGGTTGCGGCGCAGTTCCCATCGCCGCTCTTTGTTGTGCCGTTTTCATCATTCCCAGAGCGGGCACAATACCTGCCGCCACTAAAGGCACTAAAAGTACCGCCACTATGGGGTAGACCATGTAGGGGATTGCACTAACATAGAGGGCCATTCCCTGCCCTGATTCGGCATAACCTGAATCCATAAATAAACCGGCATAAAACACAGCCCATGTGGATACCGGCACCAGCACACAGATAGGTGCGGCCGTAGAGTCGACGACATAGGCAAGCATTTCCCTTGATACTTTAAACTTATCGGTAACCTTGCGCATCGATGAGCCGACGGCGAGGGCATTGAGATAATCGTCAATAAATACAACTAAGCCTAATAGCCAGGTGTAGAGCAGAGACGTTTTCGCATCCTTGGCCCTTGAGGACAGTGCGCGACTAAAGGCATTGGCTGCTCCCACGCGCATCAATAAAGTGATCAGGCTACCCATCAGTCCACAGACAATAATTACCCAGGCGATGGTCTCATCCATCATCACCTCAAGCAGTATCGAGGAGAAGTTACTCAGTGCCGCAGTGGGTTCGAGCATCAACAATCCAACAAACACTCCCGCTAGCAATGATTCAATAGGTCGGCGACTTAATACCGCCGTAATAACAGTGACTGTTGCTGGAAGTAGTACTAGCAAACTAGTTTCGGTAGCCAAAAGTAATCTCCTCGATGAGTTGTAGGTTTATCATATGTGCTTATGCTGAGTTATAAAATCCTGTTGTTTGTTTTTTTACTGCCTATTGAGCAGTATCTCAGACGGTAGCCTAACTAGACTTTGTCCTGAGGACTGAGTTAGCGCAGGACATTAGTCGCAGATGCGCTTGTCTAGAATAATCATTTGCGGCGACCAAATAGATCATAATGAGCCGTAAACAGAATTTCCATCTTTACCCATGTCACCCGACATGCTATAACATGATTTGATGCTCCGCAATATTTTGACCGAGTCTTTGAGGTAGATGACTCATTGCCAGCTGAGAGACAGGTCATGGCGTGTTGTGATATTCGAGCGAGTTTTGTAGTAGTGCAAAGATAGGGTTTTTGTATGTCTGTGTTGCAACATAGGTTACTCAATGGTTGGCCGCTTTTTTTTATGATTGCTTTATTCAGTGCGCTCATTATGACCATTGGTATTTGGTTGATCGGTGTGGCCACGGTGGAGGAAATATTAGCGCTACTGCGTCTGTCGGTGCAGATTTCAGCACCATGGATTTATATAACATTTATTGCTTCCTCCCTAGTGAGGCTTTACCCAAATAAGACCTCAAGGTGGGTACTGCGCAATCGTCGTTATTTTGGCCTTTCATTTGCGGCGGCAATGGGCTGGCAGATGCTGTTTATCATCGTATTATTTTCGGCCTATATGCCTTATTACATGGAGGTGCTCCATAAGACTAGCGACCTTATTTTGCGCACCGCCGCCTATATCGTTTTATTTGCCATGACGATTACTTCATTTTATCCAGTGCGTCAGAGAATGCGTCAGCAACATTGGCGGTGGTTACATTTGTTTGGTGTATGGTTGATGTTCCTATCAATGTGGGTAAGTTATGCCAGTATCGTCTTTATCGAACAGTCGACTATAGTTGCCTATGTGCTATTTATTTTGGGTTCGATTGCCCTAGTTGTGCGGCTCGCCGCATACCGGTTATCCCTACAAAGCACTGAGAATTGACAGCTGTACTTTAGTACTCTGGTCGATGCTGTTATTTCTGGCTAGAAAAATAGTTTTTAAAGTCCATTTATTAAAGGCTATTTATTAAAAGCTAGGATTTTAGATGACGCAGTTAAAGGATTGTTTTCTAATCCAGATGCGCCGTTGGCTAGTATCAGAATGAGCCGGTACCTGTACATAAAAAAAGATTAAACACTCGATGAATAATGAAATCACGGCAAATAATGATGCTCTCGAAGGCCCTATATTTGCCACCTTTATAAAGTACATGCTGCCCTCTTTATTGGGGTTGATCGCCATGACGTCCGGTTCGTTGGTGGATGGCATGTTTATTGGCAACTATGAGGGTGCGACTGCCTTGGCGGCAGTGAATCTCATTATTCCAATCACAACCCTACTGTTCGGTGTCAGCATGATGGTGTCGATTGGTGGCGCAGTGCGTGGTGGCAAATATTTAGGTGAGAAGAATACCACCGCGGCATCAGCAATCTTTAGCAAAACACTTATATTTATGCTCGTTTATGGTGTGATAGTGATTGCATTAGGGCTTGTATTTGAAGACAAAATTTTTGCTAGTTTAGGGGCCGACGAGACACTCTTTCCAGTGATGAGTGAATACTATCGGATTATTTTTCCATTTCTGTTTTTCCAGTTTATTGTTATTCAACTGTATTTTTTTATTCGTCTAGATGGTTTCCCCAATATTGCGGCCACAGCGCTGACGGTGGGTGCATTGGGCAATATTGTAATGGATTATCTATTTATCGCCGTGTTTGACTGGGGGCTCGCGGGCGCGGCCTTGGCGACAGGGCTCTCTCAAGTCATGCCTTTAGTGGTAATGCTATATTATTTTGTTAATCCAAAACGGAAAATATTCTTTAGTTTGCGGCAAACTTATTGGAGAGAGGTGTTTCAAGCGGCCTATAACGGCATCTCCGAGTTTATCAATGAGGTATCTGGTGCGATTATCGGCTTTATATTTAACTGGATGCTTATTCAACGCGCCGGCGTGAACGGTGTAGCAGCGATTACATTGGTTAACTATCTGTTGTTTGTTGGGTTTATGGCGTATTTTGCTGTTTCAGACTCTATCCAAGTGATTATTTCGCAAAATTTTGGTGGGCGAAATCCCCAGAGAATTCGCGCCTTTCTGCGCACTGCGGGGGCCATGATAGCGGCAATTAGTGCAGTTATTATCGGGCTATTGGTGGCTGGTAGTGAATCAATGATCGGTCTCTTTATTGACGTCGAGCGAGACCGTGACACTCTTGTGCTCGCCCTAGAGTTTGTCACCTATGTCTGGCCAGTATTTATCTTTGCTGGTTTTACTATGTTGATATCCGGTTATCTCACCGCTGTACATCTGCCTTTGCAGTCTGCAATTGTGGCTATCTGCCGCAGTTTGATTATGCCGGCGGGATTACTGACGCTGTTTTATATGTTGTTAACGGATTATCGTTTTGTCGCGGCTATTTCGGTTGCCGAGGCGATTAGTTTTGTTATCGCACTAATACTGTATTTGTATCACACCCCAACTAGAGCGATGCGAGAGCAGGATTGAGACTTTATCAGGCCAATGCATTAACTAAACTGTGGCTAGAGATAGGCTGTTAAATCACTTGAACTGGGTATCATTAATTGGTGTAAGCGAGTTTAAGTCACTGTTTTACGTGTATTTTTAGCTCTAAATAGTTGTTTACCTCAATGCCGCCGCTGATTTATAATGAGGCGCTTACTTTTTAAAACCCCACAGAGGTAAGCGTCCCCTATGTTACGCATTTCTCATGAAGCATTAACCTTTGACGATGTACTGCTGATACCCGGCTATTCTGCAGTCACGGCAAAAGATGTGTCGACCCATGCACAGCTGACTCGCGGTATTAAAATGAATATTCCGCTGGTCTCGGCAGCCATGGATACAGTCACAGAAGCCCGTTTGGCTATTGCTATTGCCGCAGAGGGTGGCGTCGGCATCATTCATAAAAGTATGACCATTGAACAGCAAGCCAAAGAGGTGCAACTGGTCAAAAAGTTTGAGAGTGGTGTGGTTAAAGATCCCCATACCATACAGTCCAGCGCAACCCTGCAAGAACTGCATGATCTATCGGTAGCCAACAATATCTCCGGCTTACCTGTAATCGAAGATGGCAATCTGATTGGTATTGTGACGCGCCGCGATGTGCGTTTTGCCACTGATATGGACGCATTGGTGACCTCAGTAATGACGCCGAAACAGGATTTGGTCACCGTCAAAGAAGGTGCTGATCCAGATGAAGTGCGCGTACTGTTACACAGGCATCGAATTGAAAAGGTACTGGTGGTCAATGATGACTTTGAGCTTAAAGGGCTGATTACCGTTACTGATATTGATAAAGCAGAACAGCACCCCAACGCCTGTAAAGATGATCAGGGTCGACTGCGTGTCGGCGCCTCTGTTGGTGTTGGCGAAGGCACCGATGAACGCGTGGCGGCACTGGTGGCTGCAGGGGTTGATGTGTTGGTGGTTGATACTGCCCATGGTCATTCAAAAAATGTTTTGGATCGGGTGGCTTGGATTAAAAAGCATTACCCAGAGGTGCAGGTGATTGGTGGCAATGTGGCTACGGGTGCTGGTGCTAAAGCACTGGCCGACGCTGGCGCAGATGGTGTTAAAGTCGGCATTGGCCCAGGCTCCATTTGTACCACCCGCGTGGTGACCGGTATTGGTGTACCGCAGATTACGGCTATTGCCGAGGCTGTCGCTGCGTTGGAAGGCACCGATGTGCCGGTTATCGCAGATGGTGGTATTCGCTATTCTGGTGATATGTCGAAGGCGATTGTAGCCGGTGCCAGTGCGGTGATGATGGGCTCTATGTTGGCCGGTACTGAAGAGGCGCCCGGTGAGATTGAAATCTATCAGGGACGCTCGTATAAGTCCTATCGCGGTATGGGCTCACTTGGTGCTATGGCACGTAGTCAGGGCTCCAGTGATCGCTACTTCCAAGATGCCAATGCCGGTGCTGAGAAGTTAGTTCCCGAAGGTATTGAGGGTCGTGTGCCCTACAAAGGTCCAGTAGCGGCGATTATTCATCAGATGATGGGCGGTCTGCGCTCGGCCATGGGCTACACCGGTTGTAGCACGATTGAACAAATGCGCACCGAACCTGAGTTTGTGCGGGTGACCTCAGCGGGCACCAGCGAAAGTCATGTGCACGATGTGCAGATTACCAAGGAAGCACCGAATTATCCGGCCGGAGGCCGTTGATCGGTGAGATTATTTTAGACAGACAGGAAAGGGCTGCGCTTGAAAAAGCTCAGCCCTTTTAACTTAAACCGCTTTACCCTTAGGCAACGCAATGACCGACCTACATTCACAGAAAATCCTTATTCTCGATTTTGGCTCTCAATACACCCAGTTAATCGCCCGCCGAGTGCGCGAGATAGGGGTGTTCTCCGAGATTCGTGCTTGGGATATTACTGAGGAAGAAATCCGCGAATTTGACCCCAGAGGTATTATTCTCTCCGGTGGGCCGGAATCGGTGACCGAGGGTGCCAGTGCACCGCGTGCGCCAGACTGTGTGTTTACCATGGGTCTGCCAGTGTTGGGTATTTGCTATGGTATGCAGACCATGGCAGGGCAATTGGGCGGCAAGGTTGATACCTCGGATATACGTGAGTTTGGCTATGCCCAAGTCAGGGTTGAGGGTGAGTCCAGCTTGCTACAGGACGTTAAAGACCATACCGGTACTGAGGGTGAATCATTACTAGATGTGTGGATGAGCCATGGTGATAAAGTGGTGGCCATGCCCGAAGGCTTTCAGTTGATGGCATCGACAGCCTCTTGCCCAATCGCCGGTATGGCCAATGAAGAGAAAAAACTATACGGCATTCAGTTTCATCCCGAAGTTACCCATACATTGCAGGGTGAGCGACTATTTGAGCACTTTGCTCTGCAAATCTGCGGCTGTGATGCACTGTGGACTGCTGCAGCCATTATCGAAGATCAAATTGCCAGAGTGCAGGCACAGGTGGGCGATGATCATGTGCTACTGGGCTTATCCGGTGGCGTCGACTCCTCAGTGGTGGCAGCGCTATTGCACAAGGCGATCGGCGATCAATTGACCTGCGTGTTTGTTGATAATGGCCTGTTGCGCAAAAATGAAGGCGATATGGTTATGGAGATGTTCGCCAATAATATGGGCGTTAAAGTGATTCGTGCCAATGCCCAAGAAAAATTTCTCAATGGTTTGGTCGGCATAAGCGAGCCAGAAGCCAAACGCAAAGTGATTGGTAATACCTTTATCGATGTGTTCGATGAAGAGTCTCAGAAAATCGATAATGTAAAGTTCCTAGCACAGGGCACCATCTATCCCGATGTAATTGAATCTGCCGCCTCCAAAACCGGTAAGGCGCATGTGATTAAATCTCACCATAATGTTGGTGGTCTCCCCGATGATATGGCTTTAGAACTGGTTGAGCCGTTGCGCGAATTATTTAAAGATGAGGTGCGCAAAATCGGCGTAGAGCTCGGCCTACCTTACGATATGGTCTATCGCCATCCCTTCCCGGGACCCGGTCTAGGAGTGCGTATTCTCGGTGAGGTGAAAAAGGAATATACCGATATTCTGCGCGAGGCCGATGCCATCTTTATCGAAGAGTTGCACAACGCTGACTGGTACCATAAAACCAGTCAGGCCTTCGCTGTCTTCTTGCCTATTAAATCAGTGGGCGTGGTTGGCGATGCGCGCCGCTATGAATGGGTGATTGCCCTGCGCGCCGTTGAAACCATCGACTTTATGACGGCTCGGTGGGCTCATTTACCCTACGAACTGCTAGAGAAAGTATCTAATCGTATTATTAATGAAATCACCGAGGTGTCTCGCGTTACTTATGATGTGTCTAGCAAACCGCCAGCGACCATAGAGTGGGAATGAAATTAAAAGAGTTGAGACAATGCCATAAAAACAATAATCAACCACCCAGCCGCAAAGATACAGAACCTCAATGGAATATAATTAATTGTTAGCTGAATAAGCGAATGGATAATTCTTAAAATTACAAATGCCCAAGCTAACTGAATCATCAAAGAATCAAAATTATTGATTAAGGCTATGGCTAAAGTAACAACATAAAATGCGACTGGCTGTTCAAAAAGGTGGTTGTAGTTATCAGAGGCCCTCTCTACCCAAGCAGGGTAATTCCCTCTTAAGTCTTTCATCTGTGCCGCATCAACATTCGCGTTTTTAATAAAGCTAAGCCTTCCATAGGTAAATATTAAAAAAATTGTAAAAGTCCATAGGACTAAAATAAATGCCGGTGTTAAAAGTGCTGATTGACTCATATTTCACTCTTGTTTTCTGATTGGGATATTTAATTTCAATTTATTATGATTTTCAAACGATTTTATGGATATCTGTATTTATTTGTAATCTGAGAGAGATCCTAAGCATCTAATGGGTTAACTAGCTTAGTTAAAATGAGCAAAAACATCTAAAAATCAGAGAAAAAGGACAAACCTCTGCAACCAACTCTCAACTAAGTTATTTTGATAGAGCTAAAACCATTGCTATACAAGAGTTTCAGCCGTGCGGTACTATTGAGTGGAAATAAAGTGATTGATGCAGTTGTTTAGAAGAAGTCAGAATATCCTCAAATGAAAAAAATCTTATTAATTGATGCGCATCCCGATAGCGAACGGCTTGCAGGTTCTTTAGTAGAAGCTAACAAGCCAGGTGCCCTTCAAAGTGGATACGATGTCACACCCATTAACATAAGAGATATGGATTTCAATCCTAACCTTAAGTTTGGTTACAATCAGCGCATTGATCTAGAGACTGACCTACTGAATGCTATTGATGGAATAAAAAAGGAAAATTATGAGAAACTCTTTATCTAACTATGGAAGACTCTTTTGGATAACACCTATTGTTTTAAGCTGTTTGGTATTCGTGTCTAAGTCTTATTCTGAAGAAGCGAACTTAAAAATAAATATTTTAAATTTAGACAAACCTGGAGTGTTGTATTTAAGCATCTGCAAGGATGAGGCAGGATTTAAGAGAACAGTTGAAAAAGAATCTGAGGAAGAATCATGTATTAACTCCGCGGGAGAAATAGATCTTCAAAATCTTGAAATCAATACTATGTTGCCCCATGGCGAATACGCATTAACTCTTTTCATTGATTTTAATGGGAATAAAAAAATCGATAAAAATTTCTTAGGGATTCCAAAAGAGCAATATGGATTTTCAAATAATGTAATGGGAAGAATGGCGCCCCCCACCTTTGATCAAGCAAAATTTGTAGTCACAGGACCTACTACACAAAATATAAAACTTAGAATTGGTATTCCTAAAAAAGACTAAAAAACGTTGCTATTGAGTGGGAATCGTCGGGAAATAAATATGTTTGTCAAAACCAAAAGTTTTAATGCTGGAGAGTTGGCTCAATTTTTAGAATTGCAGAAACTGTCTTTTAGTATTCTACAGTCGGCGGCTTCTAGACTCAGGGGCGGCGAAACTGAAAAAGCAGTGGCGCGACAGTTGGTAAAAGATTACTACTCGGCTGGCTTTACCTCATTTTTCCATTTACCCGTTGTTCTTTTTGGTGAAAGAGCCGCGCTTCCCGGCGATTGGACAGTTGAAAAATTCTATCCCAAACGTAAGACACTTGATGAGGGCGACAGCGTCATTCTCGATGCGTCGCCAATTCGAGATGGATTTTTGGTGGATACCTCATACAGTTTTTGTTTTGGTGAGAATCAAGCTCATCGGGATATGATGAGTCATCTCTCTCAATACAGAGATTCGATACCTGTTGCTGTCAATCAAGGCGCTACTTTCCGCCAAATAGCAGATAACGTTATCGAAAATATGACTCGCCACGGTTATGAGCCGGTCCACACAAAGCATATTGGCGAAGTATTGGGGCACCGCGCAGTGCGGCTGAGCAAGCTGCCCTTCAACCCAAGAATGAAGGGCTTCGATGCCTTTGCAATCAGCTGGTTTAAATTGAAGAACAAGCTTGCAATGAGTGGATTGGGTAGACGCAGCCCATTATGGAACAACTTAAAGGCGTCGGAGCATGCGCCTCATGATGGCCTGTGGCTCGTGGAACCACATGCTGGTAAGGATGGTGTAGGTGCCAAATGGGAAGAAATTTTGGTTATTGAAGGAGGCGAGGCGAGATGGCTGGATGAAGCCCCTCCCCATGTTCTTCAGTGGCGAAACATTGAAATGGGTGACTCATACCGTCCAGCTGCCTAGAACAACTAAACTATCAATCGATTGGGCAGGTTTTTTTCTTTTCTCATTTACCTAGACCTGTAACAAAACGACTAAATTCATCAGTCCATCTGTTATTGCCATCTCTATGATCAGGCATTCAGCAGAGCCAAATTCCCCTGAGAATATTGACTCGCGCGGCGGATAAGCGCGCATTTTATATCGCATCTAGCAACATTGTTTATTGCGCTATGGTGACACAATTGTTTAACATGTCTTATGACATGTAAAAATAGGGATATGTGATTTATCGTCGAAGTCGTGAGTTGGATTAGTAGGAAATGCAGATACTCGACTGCGCAGACAAAAGAATAACCCTGCCAAATAAAGGCAGTGGATCAACCTCAAACAATAACAATTTTCCAATGGGTATAATCATGAGATATATTTTGAGTTTACAGCTTGTGGCGACTATTTTCGTTTGCAGTATCACTTATGCGGAGGGTTTGATGGAGAATAAGAAAATTACTCAACTGAATCTGGCTGATTTGGAGGCTGTTGAGTTATCTGCCGTGGAGGATTATCCCTTTATGCAGGTTATTGCTGGCGACAAACCGGTTTCTAGTGGTTTGAGCAGTTTTCAATCTAGCGATGGAAAGCTCGACGTCGGATTTTACTATGGTTCAGAGGTCACCTTGCGGATTAGCGGCTGGCCTGTGGATGAGGTTATGGTGTTTCTTGAAGGCCAGGTTGAGATTACTGATGAAGACGGTGAATCTAAAATCTATGGCCCGGGCGATATGCTTGTGATGCCGAAGGGATTTGTTGGTACTTGGCGACAGCTCGGTCCGATCAAGAAACTCAATGTGTCATATTAAAGACAATGATCGAATACAGCGTGATGACTGAGGCGTCCTCAGCACACCAAACTATAAATAGAATATCTTATTGCTCGGGCATCGCCCCGATAATGGCGTAGTGTTTTTATGAGCACAACAGCAGAT
>JASLVT010000029.1 GCA_030741175.1 Porticoccaceae bacterium | reverse complement strand
CCCTCATAGAACCACTAGTGAATGGGTGAACAGCGTGCACTGCAATGAGGCTGGTCTGATTGTTGAAGTGCAAGATCCAGAGTATGGATTGATGAAACAACCCGGTCCAGTGGCCTGGTTAGAAGAGTCTGCGCATCGGATGTTGGCCCCCTCACCGCGCGAGTTTGTCTCTTTTGATCAGGCGCTGGCCGAGTTGGCATTGGTGCCCGAACCAGTTTTGCCAACGCAGCAGTCGCACTCGCAGCTACACCCGCAGCCACAGTTAAAAAAACAGTCCCATAAACAGGGATGGTTGGATGGGCTGCGAGTATTGGATTTAACCAATGTGATTGCTGGCCCACATTCCACCGCATTTTTGGGACGCTTTGGTGCTGAGGTGATTAAGGTCGAGCCAGTGGTGCCCCTCTACGATCCATTGATTGGTACCTTGTTTGGGTTTCAAGCAGATATGGGCAAGCGCAGTGCCTTACTTGATATCAACACTGCGCAGGGGCGAGAGGCATTTAATCGACTGGTAAAATCTGTCGATATGGTGGTGATCAATGCACCAGAGCGACAAATGAAGCCTTTGGGTCTCGATCAGGAAGCGCTTCAGGCGATCAATCCCGGCGTATTATTTTGTCGTTTGGATTGTTTTGGTGGACCCCTACCGGCACAGAAGACGGACTATATTGGCTATGATGACATTATCCAAGCTAACAGTGGCATTATGAGTCGGTTTGGTGGCCCTGAGACACCGGAAGAGCATGCGCATTTGGGTACGCTGGATGTCAACTGTGGATTTGCTGGCGGTTTGGCTATGGCAGTGGCGCTGTATCACAAGGCGAAAACCGGCGCGGTTAGCCGCGCCAGAACCTCATTGTCAGCGGTAACCAATCTAGCTCAACTCCCTTTCTGTTTTGACTATGATGGACTCGGTGATTTTAATGAGCCCTCTGGCCGCGAGGCTATGGGCAATCATGCCTTATCACATTTCTATCAGACCGCAGATGATTGGATTTTCCTCGATGCTGAGGAAGCTGATTTATCTATCTTGAATACCGTTAAGGGATTACAGGGCATAACCGATACCGCGGATATTCAGGTATTTCTGACCGTCGCAATGCAGCAGGCATCAACGCAGAAATGGGTCGAGCGGTTACTGGACGCTGATATTGCGGTGGCACAGCCCCTATCGATTGAAAATTTGCGTGCACAATATAGCCGTATCGCGGATAGTACTGTCGGCATTGATCGCGGCAGCTTTGCTTTTTCAATCTACCCAGATCATCCGAGTGGTCATAAGGTGACCCAGATCGATCACTATGCTATTCGGCCCACCCATGCGCGTATCGATGCTATCAGCCCAACTGAGGCCCATGGCCACTCCACTCGTCAAATTTTGACTGAGGTGGGTTATAGCTCAGCGCAAATAGACAGGATGTTAGCTCAGGGCGTTGCCGGTTTAGCTTGGGGTAAAACCTATTTGCCAGCCGATACATTAGGTGAACCCATGCCTGAGCTAGATGGACTTCTCAGCGCAGCGGATACAGAAGTAGTCAGTTGGGTCGATATCGAGCCGTCCGATGACGATATATTCATCACATAAGGTGCAGTAGTCGAAGTCAACTCTGGCGATCTGCGCCAGTGCCGCCGCCAATCATTGTGGCGTTGTAATATTTGGCTGGATACTCGCGTCTGAGTCCATATTTTAAAAGCCCAAAAGGCATAAAATTCCCAAAATTACAGGCTAGCTACCCAAGAACACCACTGTTTTATTGCCGTCCAAAAATACGCGGCGTTCGATATGGTATTTGACTGCTTTCGCCAGCGCCATACATTCATTATCACGTCCCACTCTGACCAGATGATTGGGGCTGTAGTTGTGATCAACGCGAGTCAAAATTTGTTCGATAATTGGCCCTTCATCGAGATCAGAGGTGACATAGTGCGCTGTGGCGCCAATCACTTTTACGCCGCGATCATAGGCTTGATGATAGGGCTTGGCCCCTTTAAAGCCAGGTAAAAATGAATGGTGAATATTGATGCAACGCCCCGATAATCGCTGGCTCAGTTCATTGGATAAAATCTGCATATAGCGCGCCAGTACCACCAATTCAGTGTCAGTCTCGTCAATGATTTCCAGTAGACGTTGTTCTTGCTGCGCTTTGCTGTCTTTAGTGACCGGTAGGTGGATAAAACGAATGCCTTCACGCTCTACCATAGGGCGCAAGTCCTGATGGTTGGACACCACCGCAGTGATCTCCATATTAAACTCGCCTTTACGTCGGCGATACAAAAGATCATCGAGGCAGTGATCATATTTGGAGACCATCAGAATTGTTTTCACCGCCTCCGCTGGGTCATGAAACTGCCATTCCATTGCAAATTTCTCAGAGACTTCAGCAAAGTCATCTTTCATCGTCTCAATAGCGGGCGAGTTGCCTTGACGGCGAAACACTGCACGCATAAAAAATTTATCTGTCGACTCGTCGTCAAACTGTTCAAGTGCACATATATAGCAGTCTCTATCGGCTAAAAAGCTGGTTACAGCGGCGACCACGCCGCTACCTGCGCGACAGGTGCCGGTAAAGATGTAGTTGTCAGCCTCTTGGGGCATGGTGGTCATGTTAGTTGCCTGATCGTTATTGAAAAAACGCGATTATAGGCCAAGCCTGCTGATTTGGCTCGACCTTTACCTTTTTTTCACTTGCGAATGATCATCCTTGTCCCCAAGGAGGTCAATAACATAATCCTATTCTTAGCAAGACTAATAAAAAGGTAAAAATTTGCTAATTATTTATGCGCCCAACGCATGCCGGCGGAATAGCGATCGGCAAAGCCTAACCAAGGCTTGGTTGCTACACCATTGATCGGATTTTGGTTTGAGTCTCCGTGCAGTTTTAAGTAACTGCAGTCACTAGCGAGCTGTTTGATGTGACAGTTCATCATTGCCAGTGCAAAGTGCTTATTAATCTGATTGAGTTTCTGTGTATCCCAAGCCGATTCATAGTAATGGCCGAGATCCTCAGGGTGCTGATAGGCCACTTTCGGCGCTGGATGGGGTGCGACATTATGGCGCGCACTGAGGTAGGTCAGCAGATAGGTATGATCACCACCGGTATGGTTGAACATATCTTCGATAGCCGGATATATCGAGACATCATCAAATTCTCCGGCGATATACATCAGAGGTACATTGATATTGGCCAGAGCATCTTTATCGAACAGACCATATTGATTGCCCCATGGCGCAAAGGCCATTGCTGCACGCCATTTGGGATCGACAACAATGTCATTGTACTGACCACCGGCGCAACTATTGAGCAATGTCTTTAGGGTGGTCAATTGCGTGGGGTCAGTTATTCCACTGTCTTGGGCAATAACAGCTTCAGTAAAGCTATAACAACCGCCAATGCTATTAATAGCGCCATAGGCGCCCATGCTGTAACCGATAAGACCCGCGCGTTCCTTGTCGATCTGCTGTTTTACAAAGCTCTGCTCAGCGGTTAAATAGTCCAGTGTAAATTGCTGATCGCGCGAGCGGTTATAGAGGGTGCTGGATGAGCCACCGCGGGGATTATTGGCTACATCGACATCGGCATTGGTGGAGTCGGTGTGGTCGATAGCAGCAACAATATAGCCATGGGAGGCCAGATGTTCGGCGAGATAAAACATGAGTGTTCTGTAGCCAGTGTGACCGTGAGAGATAACCACAAGAGGCAGTTTTTCCTCGCTGGTGATAATCTCAGCATCGCGGTAGGCGTTGGCCTGTAGCGAAAAGGGCCGTCCTAATCGAGTTTCATTGTCGTATTGGGTAAGCGCCATCGTTTCAATATTGCGTGCTGGATACCAGATTTCCAGAAGCAGAGGGCGGTCGGCAATTTGCTGGGTTTCTATATTGAGTTGATCAGGATTGATAATCTCCAATGTGCGAACACCGACAGGCAGTGGGCCGGCAGATGCCAGTGCGGGCAGCATATTGCTGTGCGTTTCACTGTATAGCTGTTCTGGTTCTGGCTTTGATTGGCCGTTATTGCAACCGCTAACAAAGATAACCATGCCTAGGCACAGGGCCAGAGTGAATGATTGGCGCTGGTGCAGCGGAGCAAAGAAGCGATGAAATGACAGTCTATCGATGAATTGCATATTAATTATCTCTTGTGGTTTTTTGTAATGAAAATATCACCAGCATCTGTGGTTTTAGCAATGGCATCTGTATGCCTTGGTTCATCAGTGCGGCACCGCTGATTCTACTCTGTTGTGGCAGAATTGGATCGCAGTCGCTGGGCCATTCAGTGTTGATTGTGTACATCATATCGGGTTCCAAGCCTGCCAGTCGGATGGGTTGCGGTAAGGTACTGTTATGCCGCGTTAACAAGGTGTAAGAAAACAACGCCTGTGATTTATTAGCGGCGACAATACCAAAACTATGTGCATAGTCGGGTGTATCCAGTCGATAGAGATCACCGCTGTGTATTAATGGTCTATAGCGTTTGTGCAGGACTATCGCCGATTGCAGACAACTGCGCTCTGCTCGATCCAATGCCATCAGATCCGCTTCGACACCCATATGGCCGAAAAGGGCTACTCCGGCTCTGGTGTTGATATCAATAGTGCGGCCGGTGATATGGCCTTTGCGGGCACCTACATGGGTACCCATAATGTCTGCTGGGAAGAACATCGAAAAGCCTTTTTGTATCGCCAAGCGATCCAGAGCATCATTGTTATCAGAGACCCAGACGCGATCAGTGAATTGCAGAATGCCGAGATCGACACGACCACCTCCAGAGGCGCAGCTCTCTATTTCTAAAGCGGGAAACTGCTGTCTTATTTTGGCTAGCAAGCTGTAGAGACTATGGGTTTGCTGATGCACCATCGCCTTGCCGTGATGATCCATAGGCTGGTGAATGTCGCGGTTCATATCCCATTTTAGATAACTGATGCGATGGTCTGTCAGTAGGGTTTGAATGCTATTCAATAGATAGCTCTGTACGTCGGGAAGACTGAGATTCAACACCAATTGATTACGTGCCAATATGGCTTGGTTGGATTCAGCACCCAGTACCCAATCCGGATGAGCGCGAAACAGTTCACTATCAGGATTGACCATTTCCGGTTCAATCCACAGACCAAATTCCATGCCCAGTGATTCGCAATGCTCGATCAAGGGATGCAGCCCCTGAGGGTAGACTGCACTATCTACCACCCAGTCACCCAGCCCAGTGCTGTCATCATGCCTTTGTCTAAACCAGCCATCATCAAGAATAAATCTCTCTGCCCCCAAGCTGGCGGCCTCTTCAGCAAGCTGCATGAGTTGCGCTGGCTGATGATCAAAATACACAGCCTCCCAGCTATTGTAGTGCACCGGTCTGGGTTTGTTATCAGTGCGCTGACTGCGCATAGCCGAGCGATAGTAGCGATGAAACTGTTGCGATAGTCCGTTAAAGCCAGTGTTGGAATAACCGGCATAGAGGGTGGGGCTGAGGTAACTGCCGCCTGCGGGCAGGATGATTTCACCCGGTAGTAGTAGCTCACCCATTTGCACAGTGCCTCTGCCATCACCGAGTATTTCGGTGCTGATGCGATGGTTGCCGCTCCAGCCAAGGTGCAGCCCATAGGCTTCGCCCGACGTTTCAGTACTGGATTGATCGGTGATAATTAATCCGGGGAAGTTATGGTGAGAGGTGCGACCACAGATATTCTCGCGGCTGTAAATGCCAGTGGGGCGGTTATTGCGCTGCATTTGGAATTCACCGGCCCAGCAGCCCTCAAAGCTAATGAGTTGATTCAGTGTTGAGGGTACCTTCAGACTGGGGGCGTCACAGCGATCGAGGGTTAGTTCGGTATCAGCAGTATTGGTTACTTCAGTTGTAGCCTGAACAATACCGCTGTGGGGATCCATTGCTAGCCTGTGAGTAAACCGTATGTTGTTGGCACGGTCTTGGGTAACGATCAACAGTTGCTGTGGATTGACTTGGCTAACTGTTTCAATACGGCAGTCGGGCGCTTTATACAGACCGGCGCGATGACCGCGAAAGCCACTTTGACCAAGGAAGCCTGTGCCGTGCATGGGGCTGAGGGAAATCGGTGCTTCCTCAGCACAGCAGCTCGGTGCTTCCTGCCGTATATTGAGTGCCTTAAGCATATCCGCTGTGGTTGTATCGCTCAGCTTGGCACCCCAATAGAGCAGGTTGGGTGAAGCCCCGCTGCAGTCCACTATTAACTGGCTGTTAGCTAATTGGCTGTCGGCACTAGAAAGTGCATGATAGGACTGACTTTGCATGGTGCTCTGTGGTTTCCTCTGACTGAAAACGATTGACGAACTGTGCCCAGCACCCTATCGTCAGCGGTGCTAAAAAAACATGGCCGAACTGCCAATTTCTTTATACCAGTCTGTGCCAGCTAAAAACAATAATAAGTCTATCAATGGGGGCTAATAATGCAGTTGGAACTGGTGCAAATAGGTGTTTTTCTCGCCGTAACGGCGATGATCGGTGGGTTGACCTATATAAAGTGCAAGGCGGCCCCGCGTCTGGCCACAGATTCAAATAAAGAGTATTTTCTCGCCGGTGGTGGTCTGTCATGGGTGTTTGTGGCCGGCTCAATCACGCTAACCAATCTCAGCACTGATCAACTGGTCGGTATGAATGGTAACCAGATGGCGCTGCTCGCTTGGTGGGAGTTAGCGGCTGTTGTGGGGCTATTTATTCTGGCTAAGATTTTTTTGCCGGTTTACTACAAAAATAACTGCACCACCACTACGGAATTATTGGAAAAGCGCTATGGCGATAAAAATATTCGTGCTGTGATTAGTGTGCTTTTTCTTTTGGCCAATATGTTTATCTTTTTACCTGCGGTTATTTATACCGGCGCTCTGTTTATGCAGTCTATGTTTCAGGTGGATATTAACCTAATGATTCTGGTGTTGGCCTTTGCCTTGGTGGGTGCGGCCTATGCTGTGTTCGGTGGATTGAGAGCCGTCGCGGTATCGGATACCTATTCCGGTATCCTGCTACTCGGTATGAGTATATTGGTGGTATATCTGGCCTTGGATAGCATTGATTTTGATTTATCTGGTGTGCCCGCTGAGCGGCTGACACTTATCGGTAACGATGAATCACCATTGCCCTGGCACACGTTGCTAACGGGGATGATCTTTATTCAGACATTTTACTGGAGCACTAATCAAACCATTACTCAGCGTGCAATGGCATCGAAAACATTGGCCGAGGCGCAAAAAGGTGTCTACGCCGCTGCTGTAATTCGATTGTTGATTGTGCCGTCCATTATTGTGATTCCGGGTATTGTCGCCTACAAACTGTATGGTGATATTGGTGATGCCGCCTATGGTCGCATCGTTGGTGATATTTTACCCGGTTGGTTATCGGGTATTTTTGCCGCGGCCATTGCTGCCGCGGTATTGACCACCTACAACAGCTTGCTCAACTCGTCGGCGGCGCTCTACGTTTGTGATATCCATGAGAACTACATTGATAATCAACCCAATGTCCGCAAGTTGAGTACTGTAGTGACAGTCTGTCTGGTTCTTATCTCGATTGTGATGGTGCCTGTTTATCAGGGTGCCGACAGCATTATCAATCTTATTCAAGAGCTGTGGGGTTTGGTAAGCATGCCCATTCTATCGGTGTTTATTGTCGGTTTGCTGTTTGACAATGTTAAGGCCAATGCGGCGATTGTTGCGGTGGTGCTGGGCACTTCTCTGTATGCCTTTTTCACCTTTGTCTGGATGCCGATTCATTACATCCATATGATGCTAATCACTCTGCTACTCTGTGTCGCTGTGGCATTGCTGGTTAACCGCGTTGTCTTTGGTCAGACAGCCGTATTGAGGAGAGTACAGCGCTAGGACTTATCTATGGGTGATTTTAACGCGATTATTGCCCGTCGAGATTGGCAGCAGCCAGAGGTCTTCGAGCACAATCGGCTCGCTGCTCATAGTGCACTCGCAGCCTATCATTGCGCCGAGGCGGCAAGACTTGAGCTACCCTCAAACTATGTGCTGTCTATCAATGGTGATTGGCGCTTTGCGCTATTTGCTCAACCTGAGCTAGTACCGGATACATTCCCTCAGAGCGATTTTGATGATGGTGATTGGGCGCTTATGCAGGTGCCGAGCAACTGGCAACTGCAGGGTTTTGATAAGCCGATATACACCAATATTAAATATCCTTTTCCCTGCAATCCGCCGCTAGTACCGGAACAGAATCCAACCGGCTGTTACCGCACAACATTTATTCAGCCCGATGCTTGGCAGGGGCGCAGTACGCGAATTATTTTTCACGGCGTCAATTCCGCTTTTCATCTGTGGTGCAATGGTCAGTGGGTTGGCTACAGTCAAGATAGTCGTCTGCCGGCCGAATTTGATCTCTCGGCATTTATTGTCGATGGCACCAATCAATTGGCGGTGATGGTATTGCGCTGGTGCGATGGCAGTTATTTAGAAGATCAGGATATGTGGTGGCTGAGTGGGATTTTTCGCGATGTTGAACTGATCAGTAAAGCCAAAGACCATATTGTCGATGTGGCTATCGAGCCTCAGTTGCACAATAACTATCAGCGGGGCGAATTGCTGGTTCGCACACAATTAGCGACTGAGGCTAATCAGCTGTTAGTGCAACTTTACGACCAAGAGCAAATAGTTGCGCAGGCCTCTGTGGAGCTGCAGGATCAGCTGGCTGAGCAAAAACTTATAGTGGATAAGCCTCATCAGTGGTCAGCAGAGGTGCCCCATCTTTATCGCCTTGTTGTGTCTCTGCTGGATAATCAGGGGCAACTACTCGATTGCGAAGCCTATGATGTGGGTTTTCGGCAGGTAGAGATTAGTGATGGGCTTTTGCGTGTTAATGGTGAGCCTGTGTTGATCCGCGGTGTGAATCGCCATGAGCATCATCCGGATACCGGCCACAGCCTGACGCTGGCGGATATGGAAGAGGATATTCGCCTGCTCAAACAACATAATTTCAATGCGGTGCGCACAGCACATTATCCCAATCACCAAGCGTTTTATCAGCTCTGTGATCGCTACGGGCTCTATGTAGTAGATGAGGCCAATATTGAAACCCATGGTATGCAGCCAGTATCAGCACTATCCGATAATCCACAATGGCAGTCTGCTTACTTGGCGCGTCTGAGTCGTATGGTGCTGCGGGATAGGAATCATCCCTGCATTATTTTGTGGTCACTGGGCAATGAAAGTGGCTATGGCGTTAATCACCGAGCACTGTATCAATGGCTCAAGGGCATTGATCCGACTCGGCCGATTCAGTATGAGGGTGGTGGTGCTAATACCGAGGTTACTGATATTCTCTGTCCAATGTATGCCAGAGTTGATGAGGATGTGGACGACCCAGCGGGATATAAATATGGTATTAAAAAGTGGATTGATCTGGCCGGTGAAACGCGACCACTGATACTCTGTGAATATGCCCATGCTATGGGCAATAGTCTGGGATGCATTGATAAATATTGGCAGGCTTTTCGTGAGTTACCTCGTCTACAAGGTGGTTTTATCTGGGATTGGGTGGATCAGGGATTAACCAATCAGGATGCACAGGGTAATCACTACTGGGCTTACGGTGGTGATTTCGGCGATACGATTAATGATCGTCAGTTCTGTATTAATGGCTTGGTGTTCCCTGATCGCAGTCCACATCCGGCATTGTATGAGGCAAAGAAAGTGCAGCAGTTTTTTCAATTTAAACTGCTGTCTCAGGAACCTCTGATCATTCATGTCAGTAGCGAATGGTTATTTAGAGCGACCGATAATGAGGTGGTGCACTGGCGCCTTTGTGAAGATGGTTATTCGATTGCTAATGGACAGTTTGTATTGAGTCTCGAAAAACAGGGGAGCGATCAATATCAGTTGCTTGAACGGTTGCCGCCAATATTGCCCGACTGTGAATATTTTCTCGATATCAGTATTGTTCAGCCTCGCGGTACAACATGGTCGGCGGCTAATCATCTTGTCGCGCAGGAACAGTTTGCACTGTCTTCGTCGCCCACTTGCATCAGTCCATTATCAGGTTGTGCGCCGACAGTCGAAGAGTGCGAGCGCTACTACAGTATTTTCGGTGATACATTTTCACTGCGCTTTGATAAAACTACTGGACTGTTACAACAATGGCTGATTGACAATGAACCTCAGTTGCTAAGTCCACCTTTGGACAATTTTTATCGACCGCCACTAGATAATGATATTGGCACCAGTGAGGCAGATAATATTGATCCTCAATCTTGGGCCCATCGCTGGCAGCAGGCGGGAATTGACCAATTACACCGCCAACCCCTTGATATTGCGGCTAGGTCTGAAGATAGTTGCGTGAAGGTGTCAACGCGGCAACGTTATAACAATCAATCGGGATCTGTTATTGAAAGTCAGTGGCATTATACGATTGATGCTACGGGTGACATTGTATTGGATATTGAAGTTGATATTGACGATCAGTTACCCGGGCTGCCACGCATCGGCATTGAATTCGCTTTGGCTGCGCCGGATCAACCGATTGACT
>JASLVT010000299.1 GCA_030741175.1 Porticoccaceae bacterium | reverse complement strand
GGGCACCAATAGCTAGCTCAACAATCGCAGCACCCTTTTCAGTTCGCGAAGCAACTAAGCCTGCAACCAGTGCAACAACAATCAGAGCAATCACTCGGTAAAGTACCGACTCCGCCGAATAGTACCAATTGCCATAAATTGCACCAGCAACCAAAGCACCGACCACTAACCACTTAAGCCAATCTAACTGAAACTGCTTTTCTTCTACTATTTCACTCATTACGAATGTTTACCTTACGCTCTGTGTATGGCAGGCCAGGAGGGACTCGAACCCCCAACAGCCGGTTTTGGAGACCGGTGCTCTACCAATTGAACTACTGGCCTATAACCTATTTTTTACATTATCCTTACTGACAGCTAAGCCGAGACATTAAAAATGCCTCGGCTACATGCTTTAAAACAAACTAACTTTTAAGCGATGATCTTAGCTACTACACCTGCACCTACTGTGCGGCCACCTTCACGAATCGCGAAACGAAGACCTTCTTCCATCGCAATCGGGTGAATCAATTCAACTTCCATCTGAACG
>JASLVT010000298.1 GCA_030741175.1 Porticoccaceae bacterium | reverse complement strand
GATTACCTCCAGGTGGTTTCCCAAAGTTCTAGGCTATATAAAATTCATATTTAGTCTCAAAAACAGCAACAGAATAAAGAGGTTTCCTTTCGGCGTTATTTCGCGTAATATACCGCGCCTTTCTTAGGGTCGTAGCATATTTGTGCGTTGCGCTGTAAGAACAGGACTAAATAGATAATTTGGGGCGTTAAATCGTCCAAAAATAGGGTATCAGTAAATGGTAACAATTAGATTGGCTCGCGGTGGTTCAAAAAAACGTCCGTTCTTCCACATTACGGTTTCCGACTCACGGAAAGCACGTGATGCTCGCTACATTGAGCGTATTGGATTTTTTAATCCAATTGCGCGTGGTGGTGAAGAGCGTTTACGTGTTGATTTAGATCGCGCTAACTACTGGCAAGGTCAGGGTGCACAAATTAGTGATCGTGTTTCAGCACTGCTTAAAGAGGCCGCTAAGCAAGCAGCATAAAGGGAGATTATCCTATGAGCAATAATGACATTGTTCAAGGGACCCTCATTGTTGGGCGGATTACCGCCG
>JASLVT010000297.1 GCA_030741175.1 Porticoccaceae bacterium | reverse complement strand
CGCAGTAAATCCAACCCTCAAGACTATGTGGTGATGGAACAATACCGCAGTGCAGCGGATATTGATCATCATGGTAAGACCGATTATTTCCGCGCCGCCAGCAAGGCGATGGGGAGTTTGTTGGCAGCAGCGCCCATTATTGAAGTGTTAGATCAGGTTTAACTTACAAATTAAAAATAGAAAGACGGAGAATAAGAATGAACAAAATTTTAAGCATCGTGGTTGCCCTCACGGCGGTTCTTTTTGCCTCAATTGGTTTGCGTTGGCTGGTGGCACCGGAGGGCGTGGCTGCGGAATTTGGTATGACCTTAATGCAGGGGTTGGGGTTGAGTTCGCAGATCGGTGATCTCGGCGCATTCTTTTTATCCTTAAGCATCTTCATCCTGCTAGCACTGACCAGTGGTCGTCGTATGTGGTACTACCCAGCGATTATTTTATTGGGACTTACTGCCATAATGCGCGTGATGGCATGGCTTTTTCACGGTGCCAGCTTTGCGATTGATATGATTGCGGTGGAGATTATTGTCTGCGGTATTCTGTATCTTG
>JASLVT010000296.1 GCA_030741175.1 Porticoccaceae bacterium | reverse complement strand
TCCATGAGTAGATTGGATTCAGCAACAACATCACCATGGCTCCTACCCCCAGTAACCATGGAAGTATTTCCTCATTCTGCACTGCCATTTCATTTCTAATTGGTCTCAAGGTATACCAAGAAAATAAAACTAAAAAGAAGAAAACTGCTGCTAGAACTGCTTTTAGAGTAAACCCTGAAAAAATTTTTTCTTTAGAGAAGTCCATAAATCTAATTAATTAACTTAGACTAAAAATGATGGTGGGTCGCACAGGATTCGAACCTGTGACCAATTGGTTAAAAGCCAACTGCTCTACCAACTGAGCTAGCGACCCATAAATTTTCATAGAATAAAAGATGCGATTATTCCATATTTTCCAAGATCTGCAAGGCTAAAGATGCTGCAGTATTTTCTGGGTATGAATTTGCAACATATTGATATTTTTCTTTTGCCTCATCATTAAGACCTTGTGAAAGATAAACGTCTCCAATCTTCTTGTGAGCAAGCGGGGATCTCCAATGATCTGGAAACTGGCTAACCAAACTCAAGAAATAATCTTTAGAGTTTT
>JASLVT010000295.1 GCA_030741175.1 Porticoccaceae bacterium | reverse complement strand
TTAAGATTGCCAGATTCCACATTGCTTTGGTAATCACCACAACCTGATAGGGTAATAACTAGTCCGATAAAAGCTAGTATAAGAACCGATTTTAAACAGTGTTTTTGATAGAGCATCCACTACTTCCTTATTCCTACTATCATTATATGGATAAACCGCAAAAAAAATACAATTTGATTGCGTCAAACCTTAGTTTTGAGTAGCTTTGGTTTTGAGTGACTTTGGTTCTTGCACTTGAACGGCAAACCTCGCATAATCTCGCGCCGCAGTTGCTAGATAACTACTAGTTAACGTCTAGATAACTCACTTTATGGTGGCCCCCAATGGTCCCCTCGCGACAGTCGGCTATGAATCCCGCCAGGCCCGGAAGGGAGCAACGGTAGTAGTGACATTATGTGCCGGGGTGTAGCTGGCAGGGTTCGCCTCCATTATTTTCGAATTCTCCGCATTTTTCCTTCCAAGTCCAGTTCAACCACTTCCTGATCGTGCAATTTCAAGGCTTCTTGGTTAGCATAGGTACTCTTTAATTGTGAAAAGCCGCTCAAGGCT
>JASLVT010000294.1 GCA_030741175.1 Porticoccaceae bacterium | reverse complement strand
GACCCGATACATCTCTAACCACAACACCATTATTGAGAATTTTTACTCGGCTACCAGACATACCCCGAATTATAGGTTGACCCACGGCTGCACCGTAGTCACTGGTTGATAGACCCACCAAATCACCTAAACTAGCACCCAAACTTTGGGTTGCATCATTGGCAATGGCACTACCATCAACAATATGCAATGGGTTGGAGATGCTATCTGCTGTAGCATCAATCAATGACGATGTAACAATAATTTCTTCAATGTCACCGGCCAATGCGCCAGTGGACAAATGCATAACGCAAGCTGCCAGAGGCAACTTTCTCGCGATAAACTTATTCATAACGTTTCCTCTAAATATATCTTTATGCGCCAATTTCAGGCGCGAGTAGGCTCCCTTTTAATAGGAGCTAAACGGATAATCTAGAGGTTCGAGGGGGCGCTCTGGCAAGAAAGGCTGCACGAGGTGCAGAGTAAAAAGAACGAGATAATACAACGAGTTCTTTTGAGACAAGCGCTGCAAAATCAATCGCTAAGTAATCAGGCGCAACACTGGAACTACTAT
>JASLVT010000293.1 GCA_030741175.1 Porticoccaceae bacterium | reverse complement strand
TGGAAAGTATGAATGCAATAATGTATGAGTTGAAAGTATGAGGTCAACATGTTTATGATTCCATATTCTTCATCTATCTTGCAAACATATTCAAAAATATTCATTTCAAAATTATATTAAATGTTTAAAATTATTAAAAACTTTTTGTTGAAATTCATTCTGGAGTCATTTGCGAACGATTTCATCATTTCTAGGGTTCTTGCTGGAATTGATGATGATTTTGATGTTCCTGACAGGGGCTGGTGTCCTCTATGAAAATTTGTATGGTCCACATATGCTCTGTAGAAGCTATATTTAAATTGTTTGAAATGTGTTGAGTTTGAAGGCATCAAGCACCCTCTCAAAGATGGATGAAACTGCTGGAATCGATGAGGATTATGGATATCCCTGACTGGGGTTAGCATCCTTGATGACTTTTGGATTGTCTACATGTGCTATAAGGAAGCTTTGTTGAGTATTTGATTGATATATGTTGAGTTTGAAGCTTAGATTTGCTGAATGTTTGATTTAGTGAAGTTGTGCCATGGATGGGTGGGTGGTAGTGCTCATTTATTTGTGG
>JASLVT010000292.1 GCA_030741175.1 Porticoccaceae bacterium | reverse complement strand
TATCACTCAAGGCTTCTGCCACACCTTGCATAATTTGCGCATTGGCGCCAGTATTGCGTTCGCCCCTACGATAGGCCAGAAGTTGTTTCTCTGTATATTCAGCATGCTGACCCCCAAGCGCGGGGTATCCAGCCGGGCCGTTGCCCTGACCAGACGGAGAGTGACAAGCGATACAAGCGGCAACGCCAGTCTTCAAATTTCCAGCACGGTAAATTTTTTCACCCAGCTCCAAGGCCTCTTGGGGATCGGTGATACCCACTAGGGTAATTTCTTGAGCGCCAGATAGCTGACGCTCTTGGCTGTCATAGTAGGCGGCCATATCCTGCAAATCTTGATCAGAGGAATTGTCCAATATACCTGTCATTTCTACGATAACACGCTCACCGTTCTTAATATGGCGTAGCTGGGCCGTTAGGTACTTTTCTCCAAGGCCCGCAAGCCGCGGAAACGAGGCAATAGATGTATTGCCATCAGTACCATGGCAGGCAACACAGGTTGCAGTTTTTGACTGACCTGCCACTGCATCACCAGCGGCCCAAGTCTGGGACATTAAAAATGTAGCAACT
>JASLVT010000291.1 GCA_030741175.1 Porticoccaceae bacterium | reverse complement strand
ATCGGGTATCTATGCCTAACATCATGAGGTCCTGTATTGAAAGACAGTTATAACATAGCCGATCTGCGTTATTTAATGAAGCGCTTGCGCGACCCGAAAACCGGTTGTCCTTGGGACCTTAAGCAAACCTACCAAACTATTGCGTCTCACAGTGTTGAAGAGGTCTATGAGGTGGTCGATGCTATCGAGCGAAATAACATTGAGCATTTAAGTGAAGAGCTAGGTGATCTTCTTTTTCAAATTATTTTTTATAGTCAGTTAGGTGAGGAAGAAGGGCAATTTGATTTTGATGCTGTGGTATCAAATATCACCGAAAAACTTCTGCGCCGTCATCCACATGTTTTTCCTGATGGGTCATTGGACTCTATACGTACAGATGATCAGGCAGCTAGTGAAAAGGAAATTAAACGCAATTGGGAACGGATAAAGCAACAAGAGCGCAATGAAAGGGGAGAGCGAGGTATTTTAGAGGATATTCCTCGTGCATTGCCGGCCCTGATGCGTGCGGCTAAATTACAAAAACGTGCTGCCGGTGTTGGTTTCGATTGGACTGAGACAGTCGCAGT
>JASLVT010000290.1 GCA_030741175.1 Porticoccaceae bacterium | reverse complement strand
TCAACCTGTGAAATGTCTCCAACTTTGCAGCTACTGTGCCTTATGTGCGCTTGTTGACAAAACAAAAGGGTCTGCTTTAAATTTGTTTTTTTTTAATTTTTTGTAGCTTTTTTGAAATGTTCAGCAGGTACATATTTCAGCCTTTTCATGATTTGTTGGCAGCTTTTTCAGCTCTTAAAAATGTCTGGAGTAAAAAAACAAGACCAGAGGTCTACAGCTCATCCTCTAGTATCAGTTATTCAGTTAGGTTAGCCAAGGGTCAGGGGTCAGGGGTCATCCTGAATCACCCAGGGTTCACCTCGGGTCACCCTGGAGTCATCCTGGGTCACCAGAGGGTCATCCTTTGTCACCCAGGGGTCATCCTGGGTCACAAAGGGGTCACCCGGGGTCACCTGGGGACTGGGGTCACCCAGGTGTCACCCTGGGGTTACCTGGGGTCACCCAGAGTCACCTGGGGTCAGCCAGATCAACCATGGTCAGATTCCAGGTTATCACAGGGACATCAGAGTAAGTGAGAGAGAGATAGAGAGAGTCGGAGCAAATATCTGTGGGAGTTAGCCAGCCAGAAAGGTAGCCAGCAAGC
>JASLVT010000028.1 GCA_030741175.1 Porticoccaceae bacterium | reverse complement strand
GGATGTTTTGATTTGGATAGACGGCAGTTTAACCTTTGCTAAAGGATTCAACTACAAAAAATGGGACTATGGGGTTCTTGCTATCACTATCTGATCCCATTGAAATAAGAGGATCCGAGCCTATGTCTAAGCCAACCGGCAGGCTCTATCCATAGGTAACATACTGCTCCATCTCGTTGGTATCTAGGTGGGGTATGCTATTAAATCCAGTGAGATTCATTTTATTGGTATTAAAAAAGAAATGGCTTATCGCAGTATTTTTATATTGCAGATTTAAATCAAAAATTGTCTCATCGGGAATGCCAAGCACCAAGCCAACAAAGGTCGAAATGGATCCACCAGAGCCTATCGCCAAGATGCGCTTACTACTGCCGGCCATCGACTGAATCTGCTGCTGCGCATCTGCCACTCGCCCCTTAAAATCACTCCATGTCTCAGGGATATTATCTACTTTGTCTTGAGTCCACAGCGTCAGAACTTTTCGCAATAGACGAAAATGGTGGCGCTTGTCATCAGGATTATCGGCAATGGCTTGAATCAATGGGTCATCCGCATTGGACTGAGTATAGGATTCCGTCATAGCAGTAAAACTATATTCATTGAGCCCAGGTAACACAATACGTTCATCGCCATCAACCTGCATACCAGTGCAAATACCGCTCATGGTTTCATGATGCCGCACCATATCGCCTAATACTAACCGATCAAAAGTAACATTGCGTTTTTTTAGATGCTCACCCAACCAGCGGGATTGCCGATGACCAAGATCCGACAGTTGATCATAATTCGCCGCTCCGAAAGAGGCTTGGGCATGACGCACTAAATACAACTCACTCATAGAAATATCCTGTTAAAAAAATCGTATGTTATTTAAGTCGATATTTAACCCCAGTATAAACTATGGCGGGTAGTCTATTCGATGGATAGAGGATATAGCCTCGATTAATGCGTCGAGGGAAACGGATACTACAACGCCACCCAACAAACAGCTCAAAACCACTATAAAAATTAGTTACTTATGCGTATACTCCGCGTCCTCGCAACCGGGGGCATAAACACCCCAAGCCACAGGTATACTAATGTCATCCGCTGACTTCCAATCACTGGGTCTTTCCACCCCCGTTCTTAAAGCCGTAAAGCAACTGGGTTATGAACAACCCTCTCCCGTTCAGGCACAGAGTATCCCTATCCTGCTTAATGGCAATAACCTTCTGGGGACAGCGCAGACAGGTACAGGTAAAACCGCTGCCTTTGCTTTACCATTTTTAAGCAAGATAGATGAGAAGCAGCGCTCACCACAGGTATTGGTGCTGACGCCTACGCGCGAGCTGGCTATTCAGGTGGCCGAGGCTTTCCAAAGTTATGCCAAATATATGAAGGGATTCAATGTGCTGCCAATCTATGGTGGCGCCGATATTGGCAGTCAACTGCGCAGCTTAAAACGCGGTGTACAGATTGTTGTGGGTACCCCTGGGCGCATGCTGGATCATCTGCGTCGTCGCAGCTTAGATCTAAGCCAGATAAAAGGGCTTATTTTAGATGAAGCTGATGAAATGCTACGCATGGGCTTTATTGATGATGTCGAAACAATTCTCGCGCAGACACCGCCGGAATGTCAGCGTGCGTTGTTCTCTGCCACCATGCCCCCGACTATTCGTCGCGTCGCTGAAAAATATTTGGGTGATGCTGAGCGGGTCAATATTGAAGCAAAAACCAAAACAGTTGAGCGTATCGACCAACAGTATGTGACCGTAAAAAGTCATCAGAAAATGGACGCACTCACCCGTGTTATGGAAGTTGAAGATTTTGATGGCGTGATTATTTTTGTGCGCACCAAATCGTCAACGGTAGATATAGCCGAGCGGCTGGAGGCACGAGGTTTCTCCTCCGCAGCGCTCAATGGTGATTTAAGTCAAGCCTTGCGCGAGCGCACCATTAATCGCCTGAAGAAAGGTCAGGTTGATGTGGTGGTCGCCACTGACGTCGCCGCCCGCGGCTTGGATGTCGAGCGCATTAGTCATGTGATTAATTTTGATATTCCCTATGACAATGAGTCCTATGTCCATCGTATTGGCCGAACGGGCCGCGCCGGTCGTGAGGGCAAAGCAATTCTATTTATCACACCAAAAGAAACCCGCCTGTTGCGCTCCATTGAGAAATCCACACGCCAGAGCATCACGCCATTGACCATGCCCACCAATGCGCAGGTGAGTGATCAACGTATTCAACAGTTTACTAACCAGCTGATGAACACATTGGAGACACCACGCCTGGATAAATTCCGTGATCTTATTACCAGGTTTGCAGCCGAAAATGAGTTGGACATGGCAGATATCGCCGCGGCACTGACCTATGAAAATCAGAAAGAACGCCCATTATTCCCCAAACTGGATAATATCGTCGCACCGCGTGACCAAAACCGCGAACGTAATCGCGGCGATAAATCTGAGCGTCGCGAAAATCGCTCCAAGCGCGACGATCGTCCAAAACAGGAACCCCGTTTACGCGATGAAAGTGGCAATGAAATACCGATGGTGACCTATCGTCTGGAGGTCGGGAATGATGATGGCATTACACCATCCAATATTGTCGGTGCCATTGCCAATGAGGCCGATATCAGTAGCCGCTATATTGGCTCCATCAAGCTGCACGATGATTACAGTACCGTCGATCTGCCAGAGGGTATGCCGGATGAGCTGTTAGCTCATTTGAAGAAAGTGCGTGTCTGCGGCAAGCCCATGCGGATGAGCGCTTATACCCCCGTAGCCTCAGCTTCCCCCAGTGATAATAAAGCACCAAGACAGCCTAGGGTCAGGAAGGCCCTGAGCCGTGACAGTAAAAATAAACGCAGTGCGAGCAGTCAAAAACCAGCTATGAAATCGTCTGCCAATAAAAAATCTGTCGGCGGTAAGCTTGGCAAAAAGACAGCGGATAGCAGAACAGTCAAGGGCAAATCATCATCTGACAAACGCAGACCTACCGATGGCAGCGGCCCGATTAAAAAGAAGAAAAGCTATACCAAAAAACCCAAAAAATCGAAAAGTTAGCACTGGCTTAGGAGCTCATCGATCCCTCTTAAATGGGCAACCAAAGCCGCACCGCTCACTGGATCTATACGGTCATCAGCTTTAAAGGACTCTTCGGCCATAGGAGCAATGCTACAGTTATCTGGTAACGGAGACCCTGTTTCAATTAATTGATACATACGTGGTAAAAACACAAATTGAAGCCACTGGACAAACGACATTCGATCCACGGCAAATGGTTCTGTACTGGCCAATGCCTCGGCCGAGGGAGTTTGCGTTTGCCACAAACCCAAAGTCCGCAGTTCACTCTTCACCAGTAAAAGTAATTTGGCTAGCTCCTTTTGCTTGTCCATTAGCCGATCTCGCGACGAAATGGCGGTAGCGCATCGAGTAATTGAGCGCCGTAACGTTTACTGACAAGACGCTTGTCCAAAATGGATACAGTGCCTGTATCTGTCTCCGTGCGCAATAATCGGCCACAGGCCTGAATTAAGCGCAGGGAGGCGACAGGCAGTGAGATATCAAAAAACGAATTGCCGCCGTTACCTTCAATCCATTCAGCCAACGCTTCCTGCAATGGCTCGTCAGGCACAGCGAAAGGTAATTTGGCGATCACCACATGCCTGCAGTAATCACCGGGCAAATCCACACCCTCAGCAAAACTGGCCAGACCCATTAAAACACTGGTGCTGCCTTGATCGATACGCTCTTTATGCAACCTCACCATTTCACGATTGGAGTATTGCCCCTGAATCAAAATCAGTTTGTGTAACTCCCGAGGGAGCTCATCGTAGACCTGCTCCATTTGGCGTCTAGATGAAAACAGCCACAATGTTCCCGCACGCTGTTCTACCATCGATTCAAAATTATCAACAAGATAGCGACTATGTTGATCAACATTATTGCCCTCAACGGCATCAATGGGCACTCTGACACTGGCCGCCTCGGCGTAATTGAATGCACCAGCCACAGCCATAAAGGTGGCACTGCTGGGCATGCCTGTCTCTCGCTGCAGGGTATTAAAGTTACCCAGTGATCGCAGAGTCGCTGAGGTGACCACGGCAGCATAGCAACAGCCCCACAACTGTTCGCGAAGGATTTCAGCGGCCTGTATGGGGCTAGCATTGATGCTTATATCTACATTACCACCGCTACTCTCATCTAACCTCAGCCAGCAGGCGATCGGGATATCATTCTGTTGCAGTTCTCTGTGTAATCTGTCCCACAAGGCTAAGAGCTTCTCCGCTCTACCCAACCATTGGCCCACCTGCTGATAAAAAAGCTCTACATCAGGTAGCGGAATCGGGTACTTTTTATCACTGAGGGCCTCACTAAGGGTATCCTCCAACACCTCAAGTCGCCCCAACCAACCACTGGTACTGAGGGTGATTTGTGTCGCCAGTTCACGAATGGCTTCACCTACATCGCCATAGGCAAAACGATAGCGGCCCTCTGCATGTTCAGATTGATCCACATATTGCTTTAATAGTGGATAGGTCATCGACAGCAGCTCAGTTATTTTTTGGGCTTCCTTTTCAATTCGTGGTAACTGCTCAGATAAACCACTGTCCTGAGCAAATACAGGTGTTTGACCTTTGATCTGCTTGGGTAGCCTCTCCAACCAGCTGAGCGTGCTGTTGATGCGACATTCAGCACCAAAATGACGAACAGCGGTATCGCCCAGGCGATGGCCCTCATCAAAGATGTAAATACAGTCCTGTGGTGCTGGCAAGATCGCGCCACCACCCAATGCGAGATCGGCCATGACCAAATCATGGTTGGCCACAATCACTTCACTCTCATCGAGATTATTGCGCGCATTAAAAAATGGACATTGATTAACAAAGCGACAGCGCCGACCCGTGCACTGGCGACGATCAACCGTAAGCGCGCGCCATTCAACCTCTTTTACGCGGGTTTCCCAGGAATCTCGCTCACCATCCCAAGTTCCCTCTTCCAGTGCCAGAGCCATTTCGCGATACAGCTCTTCAGTTTCGGCATTGGGATTAAATTGCAGCTCATCTTCAAATAAAAATAAACCCGCATCCTTTGATTTCAGCGAATCCGTAATCTGTTCCATCCGCAGATTGCAGGCATAGCGGCCACGGCCTTTGACTAGTGCACAACTGAAGTCCCAATCACAGGTTGCCATTAGCTCGGGAAGATCTTTGTGAATTAATTGCTCTTGCAATGCAATGGTGCCAGTGGCAACCACCACTGTCTTTTTTAGCGCCCGAGCGATGGGGAGCGCGGCCATTAGGTAGCCGACAGTTTTGCCGGTGCCAGTGCCCGCTTCAATGACCGCCAAACGTTTGTCGGGATTATCCTCGCTCAGTGCATTGGCAATCACACCAATCATCTGTTTTTGCCCCAATCGCGGGCTTAGGTCGCGGCCATTCAGAAACTGCCGATAGCCTTGTTGAATAATGTCCCTGACCTCTGTGTCTAGCAACGATTAACGTCCTTAATTTGGCAGCGGCACTGATGTATCCACCTGTGCTAATTGGTTATCCACTGGTGCCGCGTAGGCATCAATTGCTATCTGGCGATGGACACTAGGTATTGCTGAGATATGTGACTCAAATAAAATTTTTGCCTCAATCCAGTTTTCATCTGGCCACTGCGCCTTAAGATACGACAGGGTTTTATCATCCCTATCTCCCTGCATCTGCCAGGCAATAATATTGCTGGGAAATAATTGATAGTGACTATGAATTTGACGATCAATCTCTGCCGCTAAGTCATCGGCATTTTCATATACAGTGGCAATAGGCTCACCAAAATTTACTTGGATACGGCCTTTCTGACCGTTCAACCCTTTGACGATGGTATCCAGATCCTCAAATTCATCTTTTACATAGTCCAACCCTTGTTGCGCGGTATAAAGCTCCCGTGCTTTATCTGCGGCACAGGGGTCATATTCATAAGAGATTGACACAGGTATCAAGTTGATCTCTTGAATCGCTTGGCCAAAATTTTGCTCTTTCGCCTTCGACAGGGCAAGCATCTTAAGTAAGGCGGTCTCGGTACGGTCGCAACCGTTTTTAGCCCGTCCTTCAGCCTGAGCGATCCAGCATGAGACGCCTTCCTTTTTAATGCTGTGACGGATATAGCGCGACAATGTTTTTAGAGCCTCAAGTTTTTCACGTCGTCCCGTCACTGAACGTTGAACAATAAAGCTACGATTAACACGCATTAACTCAGAGGCGTAGGGCTTGCGCAGCAGATTATCGCCAATGGCAATTCGCACCGTCTTTAAATCCGTCATGATAAGTGCCAAATTGACCATTGCTGGGTCAAGTGCAATATCGCGATGGTTGCTGATAAAAAGATGGGCTTTATCGGAATCGATATTGTCAAGACCAGAAAATCCGTAGCCAGTAGTTGTGCGATCCAAAATATCTTCTAGTGCCACCGACATATGTGACTGAAAATCTTCCACTGAGCGCACGTTAGCGGTCAACCGGCGCAGATTGCGCTGTATCATCAGTCTGACTAAAGGTTTCAATAATGGCGGAATAAACTTACTTAATCTCGGAGCTTTACGCATCAACAATAGATCAAGAAATTCTCTATCGGCGATCAGTCGCTCTAATACCTGAGGTACCTCTGCATCATGGTAGGGACGAATATCATCAAATTCATTCATTGCTTGAGCCATTGATCATTATTTTTATGCGGCTAAATCTGACGCGAGTTATACCAACGCACATCCTGAGAGTATTGATCGACTAGGTCAACGACATCTAAGACTAGAGCAAAGAGTGCCATACGCACCAAAACACCATTGTCAGTTTGACGGAAAATAGCCAGATTGGGATTGGTATCCAGATCAACATCCAATTCATTGGCATCGGCACGTGAATCTCTGGGTAGCGGATGCATAATAACTGTATTGGGTTGACAGAATTCCGTATAGATCGCCTGATTAAGGCGGAATTTGCCGCGATACAGATCAGCTTCCTCTTTGCTGGCAAAACGTTCTTCCTGAATTCTTGTAGAATAAACTATATCCACATCACCAATACCATCTGCGAGTTCATGTGATATCGTCACCTTCACTCCCGCACTGCGCATATGCTCAACAATATCTTCAGGCAATGTCAGTTCAATGGGGGATACCAATACCACCTGAATGTTTTTATATAGTGACAATAACTTACTTAATGAATGAACGGTTCGCCCATAGCGTAAATCACCAATCATCGCGACCCTTAAGCCATCGATATCCCGCCCTTTGTCCGCCATTTCTTTGCGAATCGTGTAGAGATCGAGCAACGCCTGTGTTGGGTGCTCGTTGGCACCATCACCTCCATTCATCACGGGCACTCGACTGGCTGAAGCAAAATCTGCCACTGAACCCGGCTGCGGATGACGCATGCAGATAACATCACTGAACCCAGACAGTACCCTTGCCGTATCTTGTAATGACTCACCTTTGACTAGAGCGGAACTTTCAAAACCTGCCGTTTCTCGAACTTCACCACCGAGCAGATTAAAAGCCGAGCCAAAACTAACCCTAGTTCTGGTGCTGGCCTCGAAAAACATATTGCCAAGAATCGCCCCCTCCAACACTCGTGTCACTTTTTTGCGCAATGCGTAAGGTTGCATCGCATCAGCCACAGCAAAAACTCGTTCAACGTCCTGACGTTGAAATTGATTAATTGAGAGAATATGTGCGCCAGTGAAATTCAAGTGCTAACCTCAGGACCAGTCAATTCAGCGGATTTTAGCTTGTTTATGCGTTTCACTCTAGCTTGTCAGGGCAAATTCATTGGCTATATCGTTCCCCCAATGCTGCAATTGCTGCAAAACCCCACGTTTTTCGGAGCTTAGGCTATTATCATTTAACAGCTCTGCAATTTCTTGCTGTTGCCGTGCCAGTGTCAGATAGCCAGATTGCTCATCGGTCAGTCGCCATAAACAGCCCTCTCGCCAAGTTTTTTGTTCATCCGCGGTCAGTGTTTCAGGAAAGTATCGAGCACGATAGCTGAAGAGTAATTGGTTATATCGCTGATCAGTAAAGTGAAAATCATGGTTTAGCAGATCTTCTGAGTTGGCACGGCGCACCTCATCCAAGATCTGTTTGTCCTGATTGGGTAAAAACCCATCATATAACTGTTGCTCTGCCTCTACTTTTTGAGCAAATGACTGACCAGAAAAGATCTGTTGTACTTTTTCCTGTAGATCAACCTCCATAAGCTGTTGCCAGTGGCGCTGGCAACGCAACACATCGATATTCAGCCGTTTTGCAGTATCTTCATCTAGCAAACTGGGGCTGGTGACAACAGGAACCTTATTCAGATACACCGATGTTAAAGGGATTCGCGGTGCCTCAGCAGACAACTCATCTTTAGGTGAAAATACTCTGACTTGAATTTGCTCTACATCGGCATGAATCAAATCTGTTGGATCTCCTGAGAGATCGACACAGATGACCCCGTTGTTATTAGTGGGGTGCACAGCCAATGGCATCATTAACGCGCCATACATATGCTCTTTCGCTAATGTGCCAGAGACGTAAAAAAAAGGTTTACGTTGCTGAACATTGAGCATCTCAGCAACTGCCTTCTTACTACGATGCTTAAATACATAATCAAATAGACGAGGCTGTTTGTGTTTGACTAGTTTGGCCATGGCAATGGTAGCTGTAACATCGCTCAATGCATCATGTGCCGCTTCATGGGCAATGCCATTGGCACGAGTAAGATCTTCCAGTTTGAAGCTGGGACGCCCTGACTCATGGTCTGGCCATACAATTCCATCAGGTCGCAAGGCTCGACAAAGCCTTAGCATATCAATAATATCCCAGCGAGAATTACCATGTTGCCACTCCCGCTGATAGGGGTCATAGAAATTACGATACAGACTATAGCGAGTCACTTCATCATCAAAACGAATGCTGTTGTAACCGACACCACAGGTACCAGGCACAGATAATTGTTGATGAATTTGGCCAATAAAATCGGGCTCTGGCAAGCCATGCTGGAGCGCATGCTGGGGCGTAATACCAGTTATTAAACAGGCCATGGGCGCAGGAAGGATATCTTTTTGTGGTTGACAGTAAATCACCAGAGGTTCGCCAATAGGGTTGAAATCTTCGTCGGTGCGCAGGCCAGCAAACTGAGAAGGACGGTCCTTGGACGGGTCAACACCAAAAGTTTCATAATCATGCCAATAAAATGTTTGACTCATTGTCGGCCCTTTTGCTGAAGTAGCTGAAATAAAAACGGCGCCATTATGGCGCCGTTTATGTTGATAACTGTTGCCATGGCAGACAAGTTAGTCCACAACGACTTCAGTGAAAGACATCTCGCCCACCACTCGCCGGTTAAGGGCACGACCCTCATCAGTTTGATTGCTAGCAATAGGACGACTTTCGCCATAGCCAACCGCGGTGATTCTATCGGCATCGATACCATAATCTTCGGCAAGCTTCTGCTTGACCGCAATCGCTCGTCGAGTAGATAGATCGTCATTATAAGCATCAGAGCCACGGCTATCAGTGTGACCTTCCAATACTAATTCAATATCACTATGTGTTCTCATAGCTGAAGCGATCGTTTGCAACTGGTCTCCATAAACTGCTAGTACCACCGCTTTATTAAATTCAAATTGAACATTCAGACTGATGGTCACGATACGCGGCTCCGGTTGCGGTTCCGCCGCAGCTACTGGCACAGTTGTCGACTTGCTGGCCGCGGCACTGCCAAAGCTACGATTGATTGATAACTGAAAACCCAAATCTTCGCCATCTTCGTCCAAACCGCCCATGCCCCGCACATCAGCACGGAACTGGTAATGGTCTGTTAACATAGTACCGAGACCCAGACCAAAAGTAAGTTGACGTGAACTATCATCATGACCTGCAACCAAAATACTGGCATCATTAAAATCATAACGGTTAATGCCCAACAAGACATAAGGACGCCATGTTGTCGCCGGCTCACTCAACCAGATGACTCCATTCAATGAGAGAACATCAAAGTCATCATTACTGACATTGGCACCATATCCCAACTCTATAGCAATGCTGTCATTAATATTTTTACCAATCTGCAAGCCCGCTTGGCTACCGTCGATATCTGAGGCAACTGCACGCTCGGAATCTAAATCATAGTTTGATGCCGTGACTCCCAGATACCAATCATCTGTTGCCCAAGTAGCACTCGAGCCACAAATAACCAGCGCACCCAGCAAAGAATTTAACACTTTCATAATATTTTCCTTTCAAAAAAACAACCCATAGGGCCTAGTTGTGTAAATCAGTCTTTCTAATTACAGCGAATATTGGAGCTAAGAATGAAGCATTGATATTGAGCCCTGATCACTCAGGTCAGCTGAAGCGATTTTTCTTCAATTTTTGCCTGCCATATCTCAGGGCCAATGCGGTGCACAGAGTCTCCCGCCGTGTCTACGGCAACAGTGACCGGCATATCATTCACTTCAAACTCATAAATTGCTTCCATTCCCAGTTCAGGGAAAGCAACTACCTCGGCATGCGTGATGGCCTTGGATACCAAATAAGCCGCACCGCCCACAGCGATCAGGTAAACCGCGCGATTATCAGCAATCGCATCAATACCTATT
>JASLVT010000289.1 GCA_030741175.1 Porticoccaceae bacterium | reverse complement strand
AGGCTAGGGGTCAGTATGAGCATATAGGGATCTATGTGTCAGACTTTAAGCCGATGCTGCAAACACTGGGTGGCGGCTCAGATCGCATCACGATGAAACTGGTGGTAGATGAAGATACAGACATTGTCTTGGGTTGTCATATGGTGGGTGAGCATGCCGCTGAGATTATTCAAGGTATGGGCATTGCGCTGAAAGCAGGGGCGACCAAAGCTCATTTTGATGCCACAGTGGGTATACATCCCTCAGCTGCCGAAGAGTTTGTCACCATGCGGCAAAAGGTACGATAGGGTCCATAACGACGGGAATTCGGCAACAATTGGTTTTTTATACCGTCTTATGCGCGTATTGGCCTGTTCTCTATCGCATAAAAAAGTCGGCTCTAGGTGTGCCTGTCTCGTCATAGACAGGCTCTGAGTGATCAGTACTGTATTTGAGGATATCGGAGCCAAGGATTTCATAATTATTGAGAATAGCCAGCATATCTTTATAGTAATGGCTGGTAAGATGGGCGTGCAGAGCCTCCACAGAATCCCAGTTTTCATGCACATAGACCCGACCGGGTACTGCCGGATCAAGACTCCAAACGTAG
>JASLVT010000288.1 GCA_030741175.1 Porticoccaceae bacterium | reverse complement strand
AAAACTTCATCAGATTTTCACATAGTGGCAATTGACTTTGGAATAAAAGAAAACATCCTAAGGCTGCTGGCTGAACATGTCGGGAAAATAACTGTGGTTAATGCGCAAACATCAATTGAGGAAATTCTAAATTTGAAACCAGATGGGATTTTTCTATCCAATGGACCCGGAGATCCAGAGCCTTGCGACTACGCAATTGAAAATATTAAGATTGCTTTGGACAAAAAAATTCCAATTTTTGGAATTTGTTTAGGACACCAACTTCTAGCAATTGCAGGCGGTTGCAAAACTTACAAAATGAAATTTGGTCATCATGGCGCTAATCATCCTGTTCAAGACTTAAGATCAAATGAAGTAGCAATAACTAGTCAAAATCATGGTTTTGCTATCGAAGAAAAATCTATACCTGAGGAAATAACCATTACCCATCGCTCACTATTTGATAAGTCAATTCAGGGAATACAATTTGATAATAAGCCAGCATTTAGTTTTCAAGGACATCCTGAGGCGAGCCCTGGACCCCATGAGCTCATTAGCCTATTTAATAAATTTAAAGACATGATTGAGGAAAATAATGCCTAAAAGAACTGATATTCAATCAATCATG
>JASLVT010000287.1 GCA_030741175.1 Porticoccaceae bacterium | reverse complement strand
CTTCTGAAATGGCAGTTTGGGCCTGCTGGGTAATCTGTTCCAATTCAATCATTAGTATTTTTACCAAATAGCTATTAATACAGCTTTTATTAAATGTCTATTCTACGTCTACTTTACTCTAACTGTAAAAAAATAGGGAAAGAGCTTATGCCCCTTCCCTATTTCGCAGCATATTATCCATTGTATGAATAATTAGCTGTTAGATATTACTTAGCAGCTTTGGCTAGGGCAGTTTTTGCTTTCTTAACTACCGCACCAAAAGCAGCTTTATCATATACAGCCAAGTCTGCAAGTACACGTCGATCGAGTTCGATCTTAGCTTTGCTTAGGCCATTGATTAATCGGCTGTAGCTCAAACCTTCTACACGAGATTGTGCATTAATTCGGGCAATCCAAAGTCTGCGGAAAGTACGCTTCTTAGCACGGCGGTCGCGATAGGCATATTGACCAGCTTTTGTCACGGCCTGTGTGGCTACACGAAAAACTCGGCTTCTTGCACCGTAGTAACCTTTAGCTTGCTTTAAAATCTTTTTGTGTCGACGATTAGCTTCAACACCACGTTTTACTCTAGGCATATTATTCTCCTACCAAATTTAGTTAGTTACAGGCCACGCAGCATGCGGTCGACACGAG
>JASLVT010000286.1 GCA_030741175.1 Porticoccaceae bacterium | reverse complement strand
AAAAGGAATGATAAAGTTAGTGTACTTGACTTGGACAACTCTGTTCTTTTCAGCATGCACACTTAAGGGAGGTCGAGGAAAAGACCTGTTCCAAAAGCTGTCCACAGATAAATCTGCTTCACAATACTGAGGATACATACTTACTTATATGATCCAAACAGTGTTGATATTGTATCTCTCTTCACGATGTAAAATTGCCTTTAAGGCAGACGTCCAATTGGACGGCTAAACAGAATGATCTGCTTAGCGATCAAATTAGATTAAGAACACAGAAAATTTGGTGGAGCCTAGGAGGATCGAACTCCTGACCTCCTGAATGCAAATCAGGCGCTCTCCCAGCTGAGCTAAGGCCCCAAAAGACTTAAATTCATGGTGGGTCGAGGAGGACTTGAACCTCCGACCTCACGCTTATCAGGCGTGCGCTCTAACCACCTGAGCTACCGACCCATACGGGCGGTGGCCCGTGTTAGAAATTTGAAGAGATATGAGGACAGTTTGATTTAATTTGCCTCTTAAAGAGGCTGCTAAGTGATTTACGAGAATAGCAAGCTAATCTGCTAAAATCATCCTTAGAAAGGAGGTGATCCAGCCGCAGGTTCCCCTACGGCTACCTTGTTACGACTTCACCCCAGTCGCTGATCCTACCGTGGTCCG
>JASLVT010000285.1 GCA_030741175.1 Porticoccaceae bacterium | reverse complement strand
GGCAACGCATTCAACAAATACCTAGCTTTAAACCGGCAATTCTCGACTGGTGTCCTGAGGATCTGACCAATGATTTGCTGGTTTTTGGCAGTAAAAGTTGGCCTGAAGTTGCAGAAATAATTGAACTAGAAATTTAAAGAAGGATAGAGAAATGGGGCGA
This sequence comes from Porticoccaceae bacterium, assembly GCA_030741175.1. Classification (GTDB taxonomy): domain Bacteria; phylum Pseudomonadota; class Gammaproteobacteria; order Pseudomonadales; family Porticoccaceae; genus HTCC2207. Next base: position 704 of record JASLVT010000285.1, on the reverse strand, counting down.
TTAGACGGAAAAACAGCAGTTATCACTGGTGCCGGCCGAGGTATTGGCGCGGTGATGGCAAAACGTATGGCGCAAGAGGGGGCCAATGTTGTAGTCACTGATGTTCTTGATACCAAGACTACTGTTGAGGCAATCACCGCTGCGGGTGGGTCGGCAATAGGCATGAGTGTCGATGTTACCTCAGATGAGAATCTTGCCGCCGTGGTTGAGACTACGGAGAAGACATTTGGCAGTCTCGATATTTTGGTTAATAACGCGTCGATTTTTGCAGCGCTGCAACCCAAGCCATTTATGCAGATAGATAATGATGAATTTGACAAAGTTATGACGGTAAATACCAGAGGCGTGCATCAGGCGACCAAAGCGGTTGTTCCCGCGATGTTGCGTGCCGGTGGCGGCAAGATCGTAAACATAGCCTCGGGCACATTTTATTATGGCCCTCCCGGCCTATCCCATTACACCGCCTCTAAAGGTGCCGTTATTGCATTAACGCGGTGCCATGGCCGTGAGCTGGGTGATAAGAATATTCAGGTTAATGCCATCGCGCCGGGGCTGACTGAGAGTGAGGCATTGCAAGGCAATGCTGGCTTTGATCCGGCGCGTGCGCCAACCGTGCAGTCGCGTGCAATTAAGCGAGAGATGTTGCCTGAAGACCTGCTGGGTACCTTGATGTATCTGATTACAGCTGACAGTGATTTTGTCAC
>JASLVT010000284.1 GCA_030741175.1 Porticoccaceae bacterium | reverse complement strand
GTATTTCAAGGTCTGCCTTAATATTGTCAGGTATCTCCTTCAAATCACTAGCATTATCATGGGGAATAATCACTGTACTAATGCCACCACGATGGGCTGCCAGCAGCTTCTCTTTAAGGCCTCCAATTTTAAGAACCTGACCACGCAGGGTGATTTCTCCTGTCATCGCAACATCTGCCTTGACAGGAATGCCCGTTAATACCGATACCAGTGCCGTACACATACCAACGCCAGCTGAAGGTCCATCTTTTGGTGTCGCTCCCTCAGGAACATGAATATGTAAATCATTTTCATGGTAAACGTCTTTCCGCACCCCCAAAGCCATGGCGCGACTGCGCACTACGGTGAGTGCTGCCTGAATCGACTCCTGCATCACGTCACCAAGTGAACCAGTCTTTATAACCTTGCCTTTACCCGGAATCGCCGATGACTCAATAGTAAGCAACTCTCCTCCTACCTGAGTCCAAGCCAACCCTGTAACCTGTCCTACCTGATTCTCCGCTTCCGCACGCCCGTAATCATAACGCCGGACACCCAACATATTTTCGAGCTCCTCGGGGCCCACAACGTCGCTATTGGCCTTATTCTCACGCACGTGCTCAGTTACTGTCTTGCGGCATATTTTGGCTATATCTCGCTCCAAACCACGCACACCAGCTTCCCTTGTGTAATACCGAATAGTATCTTTGAGAGCATCTTCAGTAATCTCTAATTCCGTGTCTTTCAAACCATTTGCTTTGCGCTGTTTTGGCACTAGGTACTGTTCCGCAATTTTTACCTTTTCATCCTCGGTGTAACCGGGAATCCGGATAACTTCCATACGGTCCAGAAGAGGGCCTGGAATATTCATTGAGTTAGCCGTACAAATAAACATCACCTCGGAGAGATCATAGTCAACTTCAAGATAATGGTCATTGAAAGTATGGTTCTGTTCTGGATCAAGCACCTCCAATAACGCAGACGCCGGATCGCCACGGTTATCCATGCCCATCTTGTCAATCTCGTC
>JASLVT010000283.1 GCA_030741175.1 Porticoccaceae bacterium | reverse complement strand
TACCGTGTTTTGACTCCGGGTCTCCTTAACTTTTTGTTACTGAGGCTCTTGCTATGAAAACCTTCTATACAACTCATCACCAGCTATTAATAATCTTAGTGGCTAGCTTTTTTTTAATACCCTTATCCAGTGCTGATAATGTTATTGACGAAGTGGTTATTACTTCAGAGTTTCGTGACGCGAAGTTGCTTGAATCAGCTGCTAGTATCACAGTTCTGGATAGTCAATCTATTGCCCAACGACAGGCGCGACATTTGGAGCAGTTACTTAATTTAGCGCCTAATGTAAATTTTTCTAGTGGTGCATCAAGGGGGCGATTTATCCAGATCCGCGGTATTGGTGAACGCAGTCAGTTTATTGAGCCTCTGAATCCCTCTGTGGGAATTTTGATTGATGGCGTTGACTTTACCGGTATTGCCGGCGCAGCCACTACAATGGACATTGAGCAAGTAGAGATACTTCGCGGTCCGCAAGGCACTTTGCATGGTGCAAATGCTTTGGCTGGACTAATAAACCTGCAGGCGGTGCAACCATCGCAACAAACCAGCGGCAATGTTATGGTCTCTCTCTCAGAATATCAGGGCCAGACGTTTGGTGCAGGAATTGGTGGTCCGCTAAGTGAAAACTTGGCCTACCGTTTCGCTGTACAAAAACATACAACCGATGGCTACATAGAAAATGACTTTTTGAATCGGGACGACACAGACAATATTGATGAGCTGAGTTTACGCTCTATTTTTGACTGGCAAGCCAATCAAGATACCAAGCTTAAGTTAACGCTATTTCATGCCGACGTCGACAATGGCTACGATGCTTTTTCATTAGACAACAGGCGCACTACATTATCTGATAACCCTGGACATGACCGGCATAAAGCGACGGCAGTATCATTGCGCAGTGATTGGAGCGGTAGCACAAGCTTCGATTTGATTACTGTTTTAAGTCATGGCAATAATGATCTCGAGTACGGTTATGACGAAGATTGGACTTATGCGGATATCTGTGAGGATTTTACCTGCGTCTATGATGGCTACGCGTCCATCGACAACTACATTCGAGACAGTAAAAACACGAGTTTTGATATAAGGGCTGTATCGAAAGAGGGGAGTCAGATATTTTCTGGTACCACCGACTGGGTTATAGGGCTGTATTGGCGCGACCAAGAAGAGCAGTTATTGCGGCAATAT
>JASLVT010000282.1 GCA_030741175.1 Porticoccaceae bacterium | reverse complement strand
CAGCATTTATGTAGCAGTAAATTCTTTCAACAGACTCGTTCCATTAATCATAGCTGAGTAGCCTATCCAGTCAAATAAACTGAGAGAATAACAGAGCCTTCAGGGCAATACCGCCTGTACAGATTGAGGAAAATTCTGGCGTTTCTAGAATATTATATGGAATATGACAGCCAGCACTAGCAGTGCTAGAACCGATAGCGAATTTTCGCCATCACCGACTCCACTGCCAGTGCATTCCAGCCATCATCTAATAGCGAACTTATGCCTTCGTCGCCATGATCACTGTTGTAATAACCTCCGCGACTATAGACGAGAAAGATATTGGACAATGGCGCAATTTCATAGCGGTAGCGAAGTTGTAGCGCCGTATCACTGAGGCTAAAACTGGATGAAGCAATAGCAGAAGAGAAAAGCTTGCCATGATCATCGAGACCATAGCCATCAATAACCTTGGCATCGATGCCCACCCACTGAAATTTTAACCGCACCTCTTGCCGACTTGAGGGGTACCAATCAAGGCGAATATCAACACCATAATGATCGGCATCAAAACTGGCTAATTGGCCAACAGCGGCATCCCAAATCATCCACTGCTGTAAGCGCTTGTAATTGATATTCCCGCCTACTGTCACTGCTTCATTAATATACAGTTGCGGGCTGTAATCGAAGCTTAAGGCGAGTTTTTCGGTTTTATCATATTCTGCTTCAACCTCTACCTCATAGGTATAATTGTCGCCTCTTGGGCTACTGTAGGCCGCCTCCAACCAAGCTTTAGCGGGCGTTGCCAGCAGGCCATTGCCTCGGGTTATCCGATCATCCAGCGCCGTCGCTCCCAGCCCCGCTTCCATCATGACTGTGCGAGTCGAAAGAAAATTCCACGTTTGCGCCAGTTCGGCTTTTAATTCGAGCCGGTCGCCGCTGGTGTTTTCGCTGTAGTCAACGCTCAACTCTGTAGTAGCGGAGAGCAACCTGGAGTCGGGCCCATACTGCAACCGATCGTAACGGGAACTGGCATATAGCACATTGATATCATTGCGGCGCATATAACCCATATCATTCATATCAAACTGGTCGCCATAATGAGCAAGATTTAGGCGGTGAAACCACTGATCACTGGGGGCATAAGACCAAGATGCCCAGCCCGCGCTATCGCGATGATCAATCTGTTGCTGCTGATTATGCTTATTAGCGGTTTGCTGTACCGATGACTGTAATAGCTGGCCACGAATTTCCGTGCGCTTATCTCGCTGCCAGATCATATCAATGGCGTGCAGGCGCGCTTCACGATCCATTATGGCTCTATCCACCTGAGTAAGCCGGTGACCCAACATTAAGCCATCGACTTT
>JASLVT010000281.1 GCA_030741175.1 Porticoccaceae bacterium | reverse complement strand
ATTAAACTATTTTTATCGCCGCAGGCAGCCCCGCAGGCAATGAATGCACATCGGGGTGTAAGGCATTAGCCATAATCTCTAATGCGTCCACCAGTCGTGGGCCAGGCCGACTAAAGTAGGCATTGCCGTCGACCAAAAACACCTTGGTCTGTACCTTGGATCGCAGCTTTGCAAAACCATCGGACGCCAGAAATGCCTCCACATCTTGCATTGAGCGCTCAACATTAAAACCACATAGGGCAATCACAATGTAGTCCGGCTCAGCCTCAATAAGCTCCTCCCAGCTACGCCGCTGTGAGGGTTCTTGTTTATCACCAAAACAGGGCTGAGCACCAGCCAAGTCGATAATCTCCGGGCTCCAATGACCGCCATCAAACAATGGTTCCAACCAATCAAGCAGCGCCACTCTGGGCCGATTGGTAACGGTTTTTGAGCGCTCGGCCACCGCATCAATGCGCCCCTGCAACTCAGCTCTATATTGGTTGCCCTGCGTCACACAATCCGCCGCCTGTGCCACCAGATCAACGGTATCCAACACATCGTTAAGACAAATAGGTTCCAGATTCACCACCTGAGGATCACCGGGCAAACTGCCAATGGCTCTGGCCACATCATTGCCGGACACTGCACATACATCACACAGCGCCTGAGTGACAATCAAATCCGGTTTAAGCTGAGTGAGAGGCGCCATAACAAGATCGTAAAGCGCCTCGTCATTTTGTAGCTGATCGGTGACCAGTCGATCGATTTCCCCGCTCTCAAGACCAGCGGGAATACGTGAACTAGTTAATATGGGTAGCCCGACTACCGATGGAGGGTAATCACATTCATGGGAAACTCCGACCAATTTATCGCGCAGTCCCAATCCACAGATCAGTTCGGTGGCACTGGGTAAAAGAGAAACAATCTTCATTCGTCTTCCTCCAACAGCAGATCAGCATAGACAAAACCGTCACGATTCACCACCTCGCCGCCTCTGACGTCAACAGGCCGAGCAAACATCGGACCATCCCAAGCGAAGGTATGGAACTCACCCTCCTCTCCACAGGGGTCGACATCATCAGGTAATTGCGCAAGCAGAGCACTATCATACTGACAACCGGCTAGCCGCGTCGGCATCAGCTTTGGATCAAGGCAAGTTATCACCGCTTTGAGACCACCATCAATCATTTGTTTAGCTAACTTGTCAGTGGGAATTTGCCATAGCGGAAATACCAATTCCAATCCAGTACCAGCCATCTGCTGTTCACGATAATCACGGATATCCTCGAGATATAGGTCACCAAAGGCAACAGCATCCATATTGAGTTGAGCGCGGGCCTTATCCAATGCACTAGCCATAATGGTTTCATACTGTTCATTGCTACAGGGCCAAGGCAGGGGAA
>JASLVT010000280.1 GCA_030741175.1 Porticoccaceae bacterium | reverse complement strand
CATTGGCTAATACTTTTTCAGTAAGGTCCAAAAACAAGCGTTCAAATTGATCATTTTTACCCTCTAAAACCGTCATACGCGCCAGTACACCCAGTGCCATTTTGTTCTCCTATTTGTATTAATCTAATCCGATACTGTTGATAATGGCCGATCGCGTTTCCATCGGATTTATTACCGCATCGATCTCTAAAAATGCCGCCGCCTCCGTCGCTTTACCCGCCTCGTACATCTTGGCGACTAACTCATTGAACAGCGTTTCTCGAGCTTCGGCCTGTTGTTCTGCGAGCTCCTTCTTAAACCCCAGTTTAACTGCACCCTCAAGCCCCATAGCGCCAAACTCGCCCATCGGCCAGGCTGCGCTATACAATGGTTTAACAAACGAGCTACCCGCCATCGCCATGGCGCCCAAACCATAGGCCTTGCGTAAAAAGATACATACCAAAGGCGAACGCAACTTGGCGCCGGCACTAAATAATTCAGCCATTTTGCGCGCTGCACCCTCTTCTTCGCTGTCCGGCCCGACCATAAACCCCGGGGTGTCACAGAGACTCACCACTGGCAGTGAAAAGCTATTACAAAGATTTAAAAACTTCGCCGCTTTGGTGGAAGAAGTGGCGTCGATCGCACCGCCCAATACACGATTATCGTTGGCGATCAGCCCAAATGGGTGACCCTCGATACGAACAAAGCCGATGATAATGGTCTTTCCATACTGTTGTTGCAGCTCAATAAAGCTACCTTTATCGACCAATATCTCGATCAGTTTTCTAATGTCGTAGGTATACCGCCTGTCATCCGGCATGATGTTTTGCAACATCGATTGATCGGCGGCACTCCAGTTGCCCTGCGGACCCTGGAAGTAGCCGAGTACCTGTTGGGCCAGTAACGTGGCCTCATTTTCATCAGCGGCGACGATATCAATCACGCCATTTTTGCTATTCACATCTGCCGGACCAATATCAGTCGGTGCAAATGAGCCCAGACCACCACCCTCGATCATCGCTGGCCCAGCCATACCGATACAGGAAGATTCTGTGGCAATACAAATATCAGCACCGCCAAATAATGCGGCATTACCGGCGAAGCAATAACCATTGTTCACCGCGATACGTGGTACCACCCCAGCCAACTGACTCCATACCAACCAAGTACTGATATTGAGACCAGCAATCTGCGTAGTCACATCGGTATCACCCGGCCGACCACCGCCGCCCTCAGTGTACATAATCACAGGCAACGATCTCTCCGTCGCTACCTCGAGCATGCGATCTATCTTTTGATGATGAAAAAAGCCCTGCGTACCTGCCAATGACATATAGTCATTGATGATCACCGCAACCTGCGTCTGCGCTACACCAAAGAGTTCGCCATTAATACGAGCAAGCCCGGTGATCACCCCATCAGCGGCAGTCTTGGACTTTAATTCTTCACTGCTTTTGCGATTGCGCTGGGCGGCAATAGCGAACTGGCCATACTCAACAAAGCT
>JASLVT010000027.1 GCA_030741175.1 Porticoccaceae bacterium | reverse complement strand
ATTATTATTGTTCTTTGGGTACGACCACGACTTCAGTGTCAGTGAGTATATCGTGGATGCAGCCTGCGTTTGAGGGCCATAGGATCCACAGATAACCGATGCCAACGGCGGCCAGCGATAATGGCGCCAACGCTGAGCGCTTGATGCATTGATAGGGGCTGGCTAGATCGCCATCAGCCTGTTGCAGACGGAGCCGCCAGGCTTTCATTCCCAGAGTTTGGCCCTGCTTACGCCAACAGACAAAATAGTAGCCTCCCAGAGAGATAAGTAAACCGACAAGACTAAGCCATTGCAGTGCTGGTCCGGGTTGGATCGATTCAAGGTTTTCAGTGCCATTGAATATTATTTTGATGATCAGTAGCAGGGTGGCATAGGCCAAGGTGATAGCAAACAGCAGAAAGGCATCGTAGATCATTGCGGCTAGTCTGCGAAGCAAGCTCGCGATAGGTAATGGTTCGTTCATTTAGTAAGAATCCAGAATATTTATACTGGGATTTTGCCTAAAGCCAGTACAATGCGCAATTGACGATTCTAAAACCAGTGCTTAGGAGAGCTTTGTGGATTGGATTTTTGGTATTCACGCGGTGCAAACCATGCTAAAAACGGCGCCTAGTCGGGTGCGAGAATTGCATGTGCAGCGCGGGCGGAGCGACGATCGTTTGCAAAAGATTCATAAGCTGGCTGAACAGCATGATGTGCCGCTGCAGTGGGCGACGATAAAGCAATTAGACAAGCGCGCTGAGGGACGGCATCAGGGTGTGATGGCACTTTGTAGTCCAGGCGAGACTTATGACGAGAGTTTCCTCATTAGACTGGCCAAAGACAAGGGCGCGGAGGGTTTTTTCCTGATGCTAGACGGTGTGACCGACCCACATAATCTCGGTGCCTGTCTACGCAGTGCCGATGGTGCAGGAGTTCATGGCGTGATTGTGCCGAAGGATAATTCTGTTGGCCTGACGCCAGTGGTCACTAAAGTCGCCTGTGGTGCTGCTGAGACAGTACCACTAATAATGGTGACTAATCTGAGTCGCACCTTAGACAAACTTCAGCAGCAGGGTGCCTGGGTAGTGGGCACAGCTGGCGAGGCTGAGCATACTATTTATGATCTGGATTTGACCGGCCCTCTGGTTTTGGTGATGGGTGCTGAGGGTACCGGAATGCGCCAATTAACGCGCAAGCAATGTGATTTTTTGGCTAAACTGCCGATGGCGGGAGAAGTGAGTAGCCTTAATGTTTCGGTCGCCACAGGCATCTGTCTGTTTGAGGTGGTGCGTCAGCGCCGTCAGTAGATCAGATTTTTGCTTCTCTATAGAATCTGAGTGGTTGAAATTATATCTCTCTAGAGGCTAATCTATCGGGGTGCAGAGGGATACTGTTCACCAGTGAAAAGAGAACTTCCTGTACAGATTGTGGAGTCTGTTATTTACTCGATACCTAACATTTTGAGCTTTCTTCGCCTCGCTTTGGTGCCGGTGCTTATTGGTTTGGCACTGCTCAAAGCGGGCCAACTATTCCTGTGGGTTTTAGCGTTTTCGCTATTGAGTGATGTGCTAGACGGTTATCTGGCTCGCAAGCTCAATCAGGTCTCAGAATTGGGTGCTAAGCTGGATAGTTGGGGTGATGTGCTGACCTATGCCAGTATGATTTTCGGTTTGTTTTCGATTTGGCCGAGTATTTTTGCCGATCAGGCTCCCTTTCTATTCGCTGCTATGTTGTCGTTTACTGTGCCAGTGGCTGTGGCTTTGCGTAAGTTTGGCGGCTATCCGAGTTATCATACTTGGGGTGCTAAAATTGCTGCTGTGCTGATCGCTCCAGCTTATTATGTCTTGATTCTGTATGGTTATGATGACTTCTTTCGGTTGGTGATTCTGTTTCATATTCTCGTGGCCATTGAAGAAATGATAATAACGATAATCCTCAAACAACGGCGAAGTAATGTTCGCTCGGTATTGAGCCTTCTCAGAGAGCTGTCTAGGCAGGATAAATAGCTGATTGTGAGGACTAAAACGCTATTGCAACCCTTACATCAACTCTCTATAATCGCGCGCCACAAAGCGTCTGAACAGCTTGAAAGCCAAGTTTAGACACTCCTTGTCTCACTGTGATAGTCAAATGACTGATCGGGAGACTTTTAAATCCACGAGGAGATACAATGCGTCACTACGAAATAGTGTTCCTGGTCCATCCGGACCAAAGTGAACAGGTGTCAGGTATGGTTGAAAGATACTCTGCATCTGTTACTGCCGGTAACGGCACGGTCCACCGATTGGAAGATTGGGGCCGCCGTCAACTGGCTTATCCGATTAATAAAATTCACAAAGCACATTACATACTGATGAATATCGAATGTGGTCAGGATGTGCTCGATGAGTTGAACTCCACTTTCCGCTATAACGATGCTGTATTGCGCAGTATGGTTATCCGTCGCGATGAGGCAATTACTGCTGAGTCGCCGATTATGAAGCAGGAAAATGCTGAGAAGGCGGACAAAGAAGCCCGCGAACGTCGCAATGCTGCAAAAGCCAAGGCTGACGAGGCTAAGGCCGCAGCTGAGGCTACTGCCGACGAGCCCGCCGCTGAAGAGGCCGCTGAAGAAGCGCCGGCAGTGGAAGAAACTGCCGAAGCGGATAAAGGAGAATAATCATGGCTAGATTTGTACGTCGAAGAAAGTTCTGTCGTTTCACTGCCGAAGGTGCAACTGAAATTGACTATAAAGATTTAGATACATTAAAAGGCTACGTGTCTGAGAGCGGAAAAATTGTTCCCAGCCGTATTACCGGCACAAAAGCGCGCTATCAGCGTGAACTGAGCGAAGCGATCAAGCGTGCTCGATATATTGCGCTACTGCCTTATACCGACAGCCATAAGTAATTAGGAACTTCATTGCGTGCCCTAGCGGAATTTATTATGCGTGGGCGGGCACAGGCCTGCGCCGTGGCCTTTTTGGGGAATTTATTTCCACTGATCAGCCCGGCAACTGTAGGTCTGGTGTCATTGCGCAAAGGCAGTCAAGAAGGGTTGGTTGTTCTGCTCTGGGCTGCACTGCCGCTGATCGCCAGCTATTTTTTCGGTCAGGGGAGTAGTTTATTAGCGGTGATCTCAGGGTTTTCGTTGTTGCTGACACTTGCCGCCGCTACTGTGTTGAGTGCGACTAGGTCATGGCAATGGACGATACTGACGTCGATGTCAACGGCTACAGTGGTCACCTTGGTAATTGGTTTATTACTCGGGGTTGAGATCGATCTGTTGATCGATAGATTGAATGCTCTGTTTGCGGAAGTAGCTGCGCAACAGTCGTCGCAGATAGAGCCGGTTGCTGCAAGCCGTCCGCTTGTCTTGGGAGCCAGTGCTCTTATGTTGGCGTTGAGCACTGTAGTGTGTTTGTTTGTCGCTCGCTGGTGGCAGGCAATGCTCTACAATCCCGGCGGGTTTGGTGAGGAGTTTCGCCAATTAAGGCTCGATAGGCGAGTTGCAGGTCTATCGATTGGAGTCTTTGTGTTGGTGCTGTATTTGCCCACAGAGTACCGATTCTGGGCTGAATTGATGCTAGTGCCGTTGCTTCTGGCTGGCTTGTCCTTGATGCACTATGCGGTCAATGTGGCGGTCTTGGGAAGCTCTTGGTTGGTTTTTATGTATATTGGGTTGGTGGTGTCTGGCCCAGTGATAGGTGGCTTGTTAGTGGGACTGGGTCTTGCTGATAGTCTATTGAATTTACGCTTGAGGTTGACGGTCAATAAGGACCGTGAACAATAGGCAGAGATGGTTAACAAGAGGTTATAGAGATGGAAGTTATTCTTCTGGAAAAAGTAGGCAAGTTGGGAGATATTGGCGATACCGCTACTGTCAAGGCAGGCTATGGCCGTAATTACCTGATTCCTCAGGGCAAAGCTGTGTTTGCCACTGAAGCGAATATCGCTGACTTCGAACTGCGTCGAGCCGACCTAGAGGCTGCAGCAGCGACTAAGCTAGCTGAAGCAACGGCACGAGCTGAGAAACTTGCTGCCATTGAAACAGTGAAAATTACCGCCATAGCGGGAGATGAGGGCAAATTATTTGGCTCTGTTGGTACTCGTGAACTGGAAGCTGCAATTAACGCTGCTGGGGGCGATATCACTAAAAGTGAGATCAATATGCCTGAGGGCGTAATCCGCAATGTAGGTGAATTTGTGATTGAAGTTCAATTGCACTCTGACGTCACAGAATCAGTGAATGTGGTTATTGAAGCTGAATAAATTTTAGCGATATGTCTCTGGCGAATTAAGAGACCGCAATTTATTTGCACAACGGCACTGCTTCTTACTAAGATGCAGTGCCGTTTTTGTTTATAACGGCACCGTTTACGGGTACTGTTTACGACAGAACTCCATAACAGCCATAGGGTTATAATCTGGTCCATGAACGAAGCGCTTTTTGCAGAACCAACCATTAGTCAGCCGTTACCTCATTCTATAGAGGCAGAGCAGGCTGTGCTCGGTGGTTTGATGTTGAAGAATGATGCTTTTGATTCGATTGCTGAGGTTCTTGCAGAGAGTGATTTTTATAGCACGGATCATCAGTTAATTTTTACCGCTATGTCCCGGCTAGCTGCCGATGGACAACCTTTCGACCCTATTACCCTGACCGAGGCATTACAGAATTCAAATGAATTGAGTGCTGTAGGTGGTGCTGAATATCTGGTAGATCTCGCCCACAACACGCCTAGTTCCGCTAATGTTAAGGCGTATACTCAAATTGTTCTTGAACGCTCAATCGTTCGTCAGTTGATCAGTGCATCTAGTGATATTGTGCGCAAAGGCTACAATCCGTTGGGCTGGGATAGTGCCAAGCTGTTGGAAGAAGCGGAAAAACGACTTCAAGAAATTATTGAAAATCGCCCTAAGAAGGGAGGTTTTAAAGAGGTCAACGCGTTAATCAAAGAGGCAGTTGAGCGCCTTGATGAATTATTCAAAAATGATGCTGATATCACTGGTCTCAGCACGGGTTTTACTGATTTAGATAAGATGACTTCGGGATGGCAAAAATCTGATTTGATTATTGTTGCCGGCCGGCCCTCTATGGGTAAGACCTCTTTCGCTATGAATATGGTTGAGCACGCCACGTTGAATCAGGACCGACCGGTGCTAGTTTTCAGTTTGGAGATGCCAGCTAGTAGTCTCATCATGCGTATGCTGTCATCGATCGGTAAGATCGATGCTACGAGAATGCGCGCCGGTAATCTGCTTGAAGACGATTGGCCGCGGCTAAGCAGTGCTGCCCAGCGCCTCAAAGATCGACCGCTATTTATCGATGATTCTGCGGGTATTACACCCCTTGAAATGCGTAACCGTATCAAGCAGTTTACCCGTGAGAGGGTAGAGCAGTTGCGAACGCAATGGCACCAGCAGCATGGTGCTGATACCCCGGTTGATAATGAGGCTCTCTACGCGGCGGCACAGCCAGGTTTAATTATGGTGGATTATCTGCAGCTGATGAATGGAGCTAATAGCTCGGAGGGCCGTGTGCAGGAGATCTCGCAAATTTCTCGTGAACTCAAAGGCTTGGCTCGAGAATATGAGTGCCCAATGATTGCACTATCTCAGTTGAGTCGTAATGTTGAGCAGCGACCCAATAAGCGTCCAGTGAACGCGGATTTGCGTGAATCTGGTGCCATTGAGCAAGACGCAGATGTTATTACCTTTATCTACCGAGATGAAGTTTACAATGAGGATAGTCCCGACAAGGGCACCGCAGAAATCATCATCGGCAAACAGCGTAATGGGCCGATTGGTACTTGCCGCTTGATGTTTATGGGCAAGTATACGCGGTTTGAGAATCTTGCCAGCGATCAATTTACAGACCATTAAAACTGCAGTTACAGGACTGTTGTCATGAAGATCTTTCACACCGTTAGTGGCCTTCGGGATGCCCTCAATCAGCACCGTCGAAGGGGCGCTCGCATTGGTTTTGTGCCTACCATGGGGAATCTTCACGAGGGCCATCTCGCATTAATTCGACAGGCTCGTGAGAGCAATGATGTTGTCGTCTGCTCGATCTTTGTCAATGCGTTGCAATTTGGTCTCAACGAGGACTGGGATAAATATCCGCGAACCTATGAAACTGATTGCGCCAAACTGCGTGAAATCGGTTGTGATTATTTGTTTCACCCCGATGATGTGGAAATGTATCCCAATGGTCTGGATACGCAGAGCCGTGTTATTTGTCCGACTATGACTGATGTGCTCTGTGGCGCGAGTCGTCCGGGGCATTTTGAGGGTGTAACCACAGTTGTCAGCAAGTTATTTAATATTGTACAGCCAGATGAGGCTATTTTTGGCATCAAGGACTACCAGCAGCTCGCAGTCATTCGGCGTATGGCTGAGGATCTCTGTATGCCTGTTCAAATCAGTCCTGCGCCGATTCATCGCGAGCCTGACGGTTTGGCAATGAGTTCTCGCAATAGTTATATCACCGACGATGAGCGGCCGCGTGTCACTGTACTCAAGCAAAGTTTGGAGTGGATTGCCAGTCAAGTAGAGGCAGGAAATAAAGATTTTAGCCAGCTTGAAGCCGAGGCTAAGCAGCGTATTGTCGAGGCCGGCTTCGGCGTAGATTACGTGACTATTAGTAATAGCAAAACGTTGGATCCGGCCGCCAACGACGATCTTCAAATAACCATACTTGGTGCTATGTTTACCGAGGCTGCAAGACTTATCGATAATCTATCTGTCGATCTCAGTTAGAGCTCACACTCGACCTTACCGTTTGAATTCCAGTTAACGCACAGGATTGTTTTTTTATGATGTCTAATTTTCTTAAAGCCAAATTGCATATGGCAAGCATTACTCAAGCTGAGCTTTGGTACGATGGCTCCTGTGCCATCGATTCTGATCTACTTGAATTAGCTGGCATGCGTGAGTTTGAGCAGATAGATATCTACAACGTCAGCAATGGTGAGCGTTTAACCACCTATATTATTGCAGCTGAAGCTGGGTCTGGCATTATTTCTATGAATGGGGCGGCGGCGCGCAAATGTCAGGTTGGCGACCGTATCATTATTGCCACCTATGCCGGCCTCTCTGAGGTAGAGGCGGAGCAACACCAGCCGAAATTGGTCTACCTCAATGAGGATAATACTGTTGAGCGCACAACCAATACCATCGCAGTGCAGCTTGCCGTTTGATGGTTAAGTGCCTGTTGTTGCTAGTGTAATAAGCCAGTCACTCGGCCTTGCTATAGACCCGCTCTCCCGCCAGCCAAGTTTCTAGCACAGTTGTTTTCCATAAGTCTTGTGCAGGAATGTTGTAAATATCTCGGTCGATCAAAATAAAATCAGCCCATTTGCCTGGGGTCAGACCGCCGAGCTTATCTTCCTGATGGGCACCCCAGGCTGCATCGATGGAGAACGCGCGCATAGCCTCTTCAAGACTCATTGCCTGTGACGGGATCCAACCACCTTCAGGTTGGTTAGTTTTATCCTGTCTAGTGACGGCAGCATGGATGCCATCAAAAGGGTTGGCTAGTTCAACGGGATAGTCTGATCCTGCGACAACAATACTGCCCTGATCGAGAAAGGTGCGCCAAGCATAAGCTCCCTTTAGTCTTTGCGAACCAATTCTATCCTCTGCCATATTCATATCACTGGTGGCATGAACCGGCTGCATTGAAGGTATAACGTTGAGACTTTTAAATCTTGGGATATCGCTAACCGCGACAACCTGAGAATGTTCAATACGATGACGGAGGTGGCGACCACCGATGGTATTGTAAGTGCGCTCGATTTCATTCAGCGCGATACGATTGCCCCTGTCGCCAATAGCGTGAATGGCCACTTGGAAGTCTGCATTGGTGGCTTGTTTAAACAGCGCTCTCAATTGAGCTGCGCCAGTCAGCAGAAGTCCACTGTGGTCGGGTCGATCGCTGTAGGGTCTTAGCATAGCGGCACCGCGACTACCTAATGCGCCATCGGTATAAATTTTTATACTACGAGCGCTGTATAAGTCATTCTTATCGTTACTGTGTCCAGCGGCAAGTATTTGCTCCAGGTCAGGATCGGTAGAAGAGATCATCCCGTAGATACGCAGACGCATTTCGCTGCTGTCGGCCAGAGTCCGGTAGAGTTTGTGCTCTGAGGAGGAAGTGCCAGCATCATGTGTTGAGGTGATACCCAGACTAAGTAGATGACTACTAACGGTATCCAGAGCGGCACGCAGCTCAGTTTCACTTGGATCTGGAATAACTTTGAATACCAGATTCATAGCATTGTCGATGAGGACACCAGTGGGCTCGCCATCGGCATCTTTAATGATTTCTCCACCGAGAGGTGACACAGTATCTCTGGTGATGCCAGCTAATTCGAGTGCTCTACTATTGGCCCAGCCCGCATGCCCATCAATACGTTCTAGCCAAACAGGCCGGTCATTAACTTCATTGTCAAGTTGCGCTGCAGTTGGGAAGTTTTTTCCGGGCCACAACACTTGATTCCAACCGCGGCCTCTTATCCAACTGAGGTAGGGCTTATCCGCTGCGTAGGCGGCAACATCGGCGGCCGCCTGTTGTGCAGAAGTGGCCTCTCGTAAATCAATACGCATTAAGGTGTAGCCCAAGCTGGAGACATGACCATGCGCATCGATAATGCCGGGAATCAATGTTTTATTTTGTCCATCGATGATAGTGGCATTAGGATATTGGTCAGCTAGGGATGACCCCGTCTTCAGCACTTTGCCCTGTGCTATGGCAATAGAATCAAAGGCAAATAACTGACGCTCAGTGTCAAAGCTATAGCCATTAATATTATCAACCACAAGCACCTCGCTAGTTGGTTTGGCGCAACCCATCAGAAGGCTGGTAGCAGAAATGGCTAGACCAGTTAGCAGAGCAGTAGTGATGCGATTCATAGCGACGACCCCAGATATCGATGGTTTTATTTTTAACTAGTGCAGTTGACCTGTGTGGGTATATTGTCTGATTTTAGTAATCTACGCGATCGCTTATTCGTCAGATCGATATCTGCTTGCGCCAGTTTTCAGAGCATATTCCGCGATTTACTTGATCTTAAGCTTGCAATGGGCAGTAATGCCGTTTTTCTACCTCTGTGGAGATAGGTGCAGGAATATTTCATTAATAGCATTTAGATTAGAGTCTAGCCTCTTGTTTTTTCTAGCTATTATGGCTCGAGATTTGACTATTCAATGGTTGACTAATTTTTTAAAACTGTTACATTGCGCGCAATCTTGATCGAATTGAGAGAGATTGTTAGCCCAAGTACCAGATTGGCGTAACCCATGCCGCTGGTCATCAATAGAGGTGGCGTTGCTTTTTACCCAAGGCAAACCTCAGGTTTATACGCCAACGACAGTCATAAGCACTTACCAGTGTGACTGATTCTCACCGCTACTTGCGGTGTCTTTTTTGATGCTTCAGCGTCTTCCGCCACTGAGAACGGTCCTTTAATTAAAAAGATCAAACTAATGATCTATGTGCAAGAGGACATATTGTGGAACTCTTATCTGGCGGAGAAATTTTAATCCGCGCTTTAAAAGATGCTGGCGTCAAAGATGTTTGGGGTTATCCCGGCGGAGCCGCTCTGCATATCTATGATGCCCTGTACCGACAGGATGATGTCTTTCATATTCTCGTCCGCCATGAGCAGGCCGCTGTGCATGCCGCGGATGGGTTTTCTCGAGCCACCGGCGAAGTGGGAACAGCATTGGTAACCTCGGGTCCGGGTGCGACTAATGCGATCACTGGTATTGCCACAGCTTTCATGGATTCGATTCCAATGGTGGTTATCTCGGGGCAGGTGCCACTGTCAAAAATTGGCCAAGACGCATTTCAGGAAACTGATATGGTCGGCGTGTCGCGACCTATTGTGAAGCATAGTTTTTTGGTTACGCGTGCTGAAGATATTGCTGAGACAATTGCCAAAGCATACTTTATTGCCTCGACGGGTCGACCAGGTCCTGTTGTTGTCGATATCCCCAAGGATGTAACTGACCCCAGTTATAAGATTCCCTACCATTGGCCGGCAGATATCAAGATGCGTTCATATCAGCCTACCGACAAAGGGCATCGCGGACAGATTAAGCGCGCCGTCAAAACATTGATTGGGGCAAAGCGGCCAGTGATTTATACCGGTGGTGGCATTGTTATCGATAATGCCTCTGAGCATCTTATTGCGTTGGCTAAGCGACTAAATTTCCCAGTGACTAACACATTGATGGGCTTGGGTGGTTATCCAGGTACCGATAAGCAATATCTCGGTATGTTGGGAATGCACGGTACCTATGAGGCGAACACTGCAATGCATCACGCCGATGTGATTTTTGCCGTAGGTGCTCGCTTCGATGATCGGGTGACCAATGATTTAGATAAATTCTGTCCCCATGCCACGATTATTCATATCGATGTTGATCCAACCACGGTGTCTAAAAACATTGAGGCCCATATACCCATCGTTGGTACCTGTACCTCGGTTTTAACTGAGATGTTGAGTATTGCTGAACAGCTTGATATTCAACCCGATGCAGAGGCGCTGGCAGAGTGGTGGCAGCAAATTGACCAATGGCGTGCAGATAAAGGTATCTATACCGCGCCTCGTTACGAGCCAAGTTCTGGTGAGTGCATCAAGCCGCAAGATGTGATCAAAATGCTTTACGAGATCACTAATGGTGAGGCGATAGTCACCTCCGATGTTGGTCAGCATCAGATGTTTGCCGCTCAGTATTACTTATTTGATAAGCCGCGCATGTGGATCAACTCCGGCGGTCTCGGCACCATGGGTTTTGGTCTGCCGGCCGCAATGGGTTGTAAGCGAGCATTCCCAGATACAGATGTCGCCTGTGTAACAGGTGAGGGTAGCATTCAAATGTGTATTCAGGAGTTATCAACCTGTAGCCAATACAATTTGCCGGTAAAGATAATTAATCTTAATAATTCGGCACTGGGTATGGTTAGGCA
>JASLVT010000279.1 GCA_030741175.1 Porticoccaceae bacterium | reverse complement strand
TTAAGGCGCTCAACTTTCCCCTCTCGATAGGTTGGCGTGCCGGCTACCTTGCCGGTGTATCGGTTATCCACTATCTCTAACTCTGTCGCCAACAATTCATCGATGCCCAGAGCTTGGCAGATAGGCTCGACAATAAAGCGATTGGTGGAGGTAATTACCAATAGCCGATCACCTGCATCACGATGTTTTGTGATTAGATTATCTGCCTTAGCTAAGCGCATGGGTGCGATGATCTGTTGCATAAACTCGAGATGTAACTGAGTCAGTTGTTGGGGAGCAATATTGGCTAGAGGTGCTAATGAAAAATCTAGGTAGGCGGCAATATCGAGCTGGCCAGCTTCATAGTCGGCATAAAAGCGGTCATTCATTGCTCGATAATAGTCTCCGTCCACCTGATTTTTAGCGACCAGAAATTCTCCCCAAGCATGATCACTGTCGCCGGCTATTAGCGTGTTATCTAAATCGAAGATGGCAAGAGCCATAGGAATCCTGTGATATTTAAATGATATATAAACGATTCGGCAGGATAGCGATGATGTAAGATGGTCTCAAGAGAAAATTGCCGCTATGCAGAGACTATGGAACAATAGGTTGATATTAATGGATTTGAAACGGGATAGACGCAGTGGTTGATAAGGACGGTTTTCGCGCCAATATTGCGATGGTTATTAGCGATGGCAGAGGTAAAGTTTTTTGGGCCAAACGTTTAGGGCAAAAAGCTTGGCAATTTCCTCAGGGTGGCGTCAATTCAGGCGAATCTGCTGAGCAGGCGCTCTATCGCGAGCTCTATGAAGAAGTAGGGCTTGAGTCGGCTGATGTCAAAATTATTCAGCGCTCAAAGAAATGGCTGCGCTACCATATTCCTCCGCAAATGCAGCGTAAGCACTCCAAGCCACTGTGCATAGGACAAAAGCAGAAATGGTTCTTCCTGCAGCTGACCGGAGATGCCGACAAAATCCGCTTCGATGCCACTGGTAATCCAGAATTTGATGGTTGGGAATGGGTCAATTATTGGTATCCAATTGAATCCGTTGTGTCGTTTAAACGCAATGTTTATCGCCATGCGCTAACAGAGTTTGCTCCTGCTAATGTGCGATTTGAAAAGCTTGAGCAGAATCGCCTATGAATATGCTTGGCTCTTTGCGGACAATTGTTCAAGAGGTCAATAGTGCTCGAAGCTTGCCTGAAGTACTGACCATTATTGTTAAAGAAGTACGGGCCGCTATGGAGGCGGGGGTTTGTTCGGTTTACCTGTTTGATGAGACAGATCAGCGTTATGTGTTAATGGCCACCGAGGGATTGCGGCAGCAATCTATTGGCAAAGTAAGGTTAGCCATGCGCGAAGGCCTGGTTGGACTGGTAGCGGCTAAAGAAGAACCACTTAATCTCGAAGACGCTGATCAACATCCTAATTTTGCTTATTTTGAAGAGACGGGTGAATCACCTTTTCACTCCTTCCTTGGGGTGCCCATTATTCACCACCGCAAGGTGCTTGGGGTGTTGGTGCTGCAGCAGCAAACTCAGCGTCGTTTTGCCTCCGAAGAAGAGGCTTTTGTGGTGACAGTTTGCGCACAGCTCTCAGGTGCTATTGCTCATGCTGAGGCCACAGGAGCCCTGCGCAAATTAGCGTCTGCTGGCAGAGGCAAAAGT
>JASLVT010000278.1 GCA_030741175.1 Porticoccaceae bacterium | reverse complement strand
TTCTAAGCCATCGAGTTCTGGAGCAATACGGATAAGTTTATTGTTGGAGAGTTCAGAGAGGGGTTTGCGTGTAAAGATATCAATCACATTGTCTAGCGGGGAATCAAACGCCATATTGGGCATAGATAAATCTCCTAGGGGCAGTTGACAGCACAAATCACTAACACTACATAAGGTACTCTAGAATTTACCAAAGCACAACAATTAGTGTTTTATCCGATAACAATTGCTTGCAGACCATTGCTGAGTAGGGTTATCGAGCTGGTATCAATTGTTGTAAAATAACACGCAAGAATGATGATGTGAGAACCTCAATTGGATAACAATGTAGTAACACAGTTTTACTTCGCCTATGGCTCGAATATGGATCAAGCGCGGATGCTGGGTCGAAATATGCAGATGCTCTCTGCTACTGCAGGTTGGTTAGATGGCTACGGTTTGCGTTTTAATAAGCGCTCGGAGCTCGATGATAATTTAGCCTGTGCCAATATAGTTTGGTCTCCATCGGAACGTATTGAGGGTGTTTTGTACGAACTGCGCTGTATAGAGGAAATTGCAAAACTCGATCCTTATGAGGGCGCGCCACGGCGCTATAGTCGGGAAATGTTTAATGTTCAGACCGCCGATGGAGTGCAGCCCGCTTGGGTTTATGTGGCTAACCCCGCGGTGCTGGACAATCATATTTTGCCGGCACGCTGGTACCTCGAACACCTGCTGGCGGGTCGCGAGTTTCTAAGTAAAGACTATTGGGAGCGGATTAATCAGACGGACTGTCTTGCTGAGTCGGTGGAATGGTCTTGATCGCCACTGTCT
The DNA here is from genome assembly GCA_030741175.1 of Porticoccaceae bacterium. GTDB lineage: Bacteria > Pseudomonadota > Gammaproteobacteria > Pseudomonadales > Porticoccaceae > HTCC2207. The sequence continues at coordinate 881 of JASLVT010000278.1, read as the reverse complement.
CAGAAACAGAGCAGTTGACCATGGTGGTCGATTTGTTCGATAAATTATTTTTTGATTCCTATCGCACGCGGCTTATTGCTGGCGCCGATGAACCAATCTATCTGCCTGCGCAAGCTAGTGGTGGCGACTGTGACCACCACCGTCTATGCTTCCGTGAAGACTATCTATCCAGCGCATTGCATGAGATAGCCCACTGGTGTCTCGCCGGTGTGCAACGACGTCAATTAGAGGACTTTGGTTATTGGTACCAGCCCGATGGTCGCGATGCTGAGCAGCAACGACTCTTTGAGGCGGCAGAAGTCAAGCCTCAAGCGTTGGAATGGATGTTCTCCGTGGCCTGTGGACAGTCATTTCAGTTTAGTGTCGATAATCTCGGTAACGGCCAATCGTCACCAAGTGATAGTTTCGTTGCCTCGGTAGTCAAGCAGGCTAGGCAGTGGTGTGAGCCGAGTGCGCTACCCTCGAGGGCAGAGCTAATGTTGGCGGCACTAGTTGACCAGTTTGCCGTGGCTAATCCGAAAGACCGCGCACATTATCGATAACCAAAGGAGATATTATGCAGGCCTTTTTGATTGATTCATCAATCTATATTTTCCGCAGCTATTTTACTCTGCCGGAAAACTGGAGGGCACAGGAAACGAGCTATCCCACCAATGCCGTTTATGGCTTTACTGCATTTCTATTAGATATATTGCGGCAGAAACAGCCAGATTATCTGTTTTGTGCCTTTGATGAGAGTTTGGGCTCAGGCTTCCGGCATCAATTGTGCGCCGATTACAAATCCAACCGTGAGCTACCTGATGAGGCACTGGCGTTCCAATTAAATGCCTGTCGTCAATTGTGCCGAGTCCTGGGCGTTAGTGAGATGGCCTCGGAAACCT